>VGGU01000003.1 GCA_016868475.1 Bacteroidota bacterium | reverse complement strand
TGAAATACATGGTGATTTTCAAAAGAAAAATGTGCCGTTGCTTTCATCAGCTATTGTTTTGGTTAGTCCTACCGCAATACTGGAAAAAATAAAAAGAATGCATCAAATTGATTCTGTAGTAGCTATTCAGTTGATTGAAATACTGAACAAACCCTTTTACCAGATACGCTGTATAAGGGCTGTTCATCCTGAAAGCAATCAGGAACATGACCAGCCTGCTATGAATCATCTTGCCGATGCGGAAACCGGTGAACTCCGAGGACCGCTAACAGAAGAAGAGGCCATCGAGATCGCCAAATTGAGGTTTATTGGACAGCCCGAAGTAAAGGCAGTCAGCTACCTTACCCGTACAAATGGTCACCATGAGTATAGGGAAAATCCATTGCCCGCTTACGCGATCACTTTTGAGCACCCTACTAACACTACAGTTTATGTTGCCAGCGAATTGGGTACTGTTCAAAAGTTCAGAAACAATAGCTGGAGAATATTTGATTTTCTCTGGATGATGCATACGATGGATTATGAAGGCAGAGATAATTTTGGCAATACATTGCTCAGGATATTTTCTATTTTTGGATTAGTGACCGTAATTAGTGGATTTGCACTGTTTTTTATCAGTACAAAATGGCTAAAATAAATTCAATAAATGAAATACTCGCCAACGTTCCGGCGGATAGAGCTGAACCTTTCAAAAAGCTTCATGAAATAATTGTAAAAAATTTACCCAAAGGTTTTGAAGCCGCGATAAGTTACGGCGGGTTAGGATATGTTGTGCCACATTCTCTTTATCCTAATGGTTATCATTGCAAACCAATTGAGCCATTGCCTTTTGCTGGAATTGCTTCGCAAAAACACTCCATAAACTTTTACCATATGGGACTGTATCTAGATCCCATCTTGTTCAACTGGTTTGTCAAGGAATACCCTAAATACACCAATCAAAAATTGGATATGGGTAAGAGTTGTATACGGTTTAAAAAATTTAGTGACATTCCCTATAAACTCATTGGGGAGTTAATGAAAAAAATGACTGTGAAGGATTGGATAAGTGCTTACGAAAGCCGCTTAAAAAAATAAGTGTTAAGATAAACGGAAAGAGAGTAGGGTGAAGTGCCTATTCTGCAACCTATCACCTTTTTGAGGCTAAGATCCCCGCTTGGCGGTGTGCTTTCGAAAAAATTCGAACTGATTTCGTCCAAAATTTGTAGGGCGGGCGGCATTCCTCCCAGGCCCTCCTTTCCGCCCGCCCGCAGAAGCGACCCTTTCGGATTGGACGATTTCAGGTTTTTCGTTCCGCTTTTAGCGGAACTCTAGACTTCGCCCAGTTTGGCGGCAAATTCTTTTCTTTAACGTTAAGAATATCTGAAGTTCATTGGAGCGTAGCGGAAATGAATTTGGGTCGAGAAAATTTTTCTTTCATTAGTGTAAAAATCTAATTGTGAAAAATTTTTGAGCCAGATATTCTTTGTTAAGTGATGTAAAATAATTTTAATATGATTCACTCCTTAACACCATATGCTTCCAAAAATTCCCATTTTTTTCAAATTCATTTTCAATTGCAAAACCAGCTTTCTCGTACGCACGAATTGCCCTCGGATTAGTGGCGATCGCATCAATGCAACAAACTTTAATATTCATCTCTTGGAAAAGATATTTTACTAATGTTTTGAGCGCGTCAGATCCTAATCCTTTTCCTTTATTATTATCGTCGGCGATGATTATATCTAATTCAACAGAATTATCAGTACGATTTATATCATTATAGTTTACCTGACCAACAGGATTGCCGTCGACGATAATTAAAAAACTTCGACCGAGCTCTGGCGCGCTTCCATCAAAGTAATATCTTTTCCAATCAGCAATAAACTCATCATACGTTGGTATTTTATCTCCGTAAAGATCGCCATACCAATATGGAGTAGCATGTGAATCAGTAGCGAATTTGAAAAAAATGGGAATTTCCTCCACTGACGTCGGTCTTAGTTGAACTTTTTCACCTTCGAGAATCATATTAAAATTATTTTATTTCACTTAACTCGTTATTATACGAAATATTTTCATAATCTTGACTATAACTTGTATATTATACGCAGTTATGATAAGTTTAAATCGTATAAAAACTATACTAATTATAATAATTTTCAGGCATTTATGCAAACAGAAATTGATAAAGCTAAACGAGAACTGAAAATCAAGAATTATAGCTCCAAAACTATAAAAAGCTACCTTTATGGCTTGCGAGAATACTTTTCTTTTAAGGGTAGAGATTTTACAAAGCTTGATCAGGAAGATATTCGAAATTTTTTACTCCAATGTGAGACAAAGCACATTTCACCTCAAAGCAGAAATCTATTTTTGAATGCTATTAAGTTTTACTACCGTAATGTGCTTAAGAATAACCAAAAATTCGAAATTCAATCTGCTAAAAAACCAAAGAGTTTACCTACTGTTTTATCACGAAGCGAAGTAAACAGGATTTTAGAATCAGCTAAAAATACAAAACATAAACTTTTGTTGGCACTCGCCTATGGAGCAGGACTACGGGTAAGTGAAGTTGTGTCTTTAAAATTACAAGATTTTGATTTTGAAGAACTAACTGTGCATATTAAACAGGCAATTTGCCCCGCTTGGATATTCAAATAATCCAAAAACAAAGGCGATTGATATTGATAGTGAAAAAGCACCATTTGTTAAAAAAGCATTTGAGCTTTATTCAACTGGCGAATATACATTAAAAGCCCTTGCCAAAATTTTGGATCAAGCGGGGTTAAGAAGCTACAAAGGCAATGTTCTTTCTGTTTCCTGTGTCCAGCGACTTTTGCAAAATCCGATTTATTATGGAGTATTTTCTTTCAACGGTGAAATTTATGACGGAACGCACGAGCCAATTATTTCCAAGAAACTTTTTGATTCTGTTCAACATGTAATGAGCAATCGAGGAAAAAAGAAACGCAAGCGAAAACATGAGTTTGCTTTTTCTGGTTTGATGAAATGCGGAAATTGCGACTGCCTCATAACTGCCGAAAAACAAAAAGGACATCACTATTATCGTTGCACCAAGAAAAAGCAACCTTGTAATGAAAAATATTTGCGGGAAGAAAAACTTGTTGAACAGATGAAAGAAATTATTCAAAAAGTTTCTTTGCCTGACGACTGGGCAGAAAATATGCTTGCTGAGATAGACAATGAACGGAAACAGGCAAAAGAAGAAACGAAAGTGTTTGTTCAAAATCTTCAGATCAAGAAAACAGAGATTGAAACCAAAGCCGAAAACCTGCTTGATTTGTTTATAGGCGGGAAAGGAATTGAGCCGGAAGAATACCAGCAGAAAAAACAAAAACTTCTCAACGAGAAGCTGGACATCCAACAGAAAATTAACGATTTTGAACAAAAAGGAAATAATTGGCTCGAACCGATGAAAGAAATGATTTTAGCCAGTAGCCAAGCCAAAATTCTTTTGTCGCAAAGCGACAATCAAGAAATCCGAGCATTTCTAAAAAATATCGGCTCGAACTTCATTTTGAAAGATAAAAAATTCCAATTTGCGCTTAAAATCGGCTGGCGAGCCCTCGCAGAGGACGAGCCAACAAAGACATTTCCTAACTGGCGGAGAGAGAGGGATTCGAACCCCCGGAGGTATTACCCTCAACGGTTTTCAAGACCGCCGCAATCGACCGCTCTGCCATCTCTCCGGCGCGAATGTAAGGCAAGGCCAATTTTTAACCAAATCAATGAGTATGATTATCTTGAGTTACCCTGTAATCAATAAATCAAAAGACGCATTACAGCCCATAATTTTGGGTGTATTCCAAAGATTTTTATATTTGTAGATACCGAAATTTAACAGTTAAACTGCAAAAATCATCACAGTGAATTACGAGAATAACGAAAAAAAAATGGATAGCATTTACAGTAAACGCCTTCGTGCGGGTAAAAGGCGAACTTATTTTTTTGATGTACGTGCCACTAAGGGGAATGACTACTATCTGACCATAACCGAGAGCAGAAAGCGTTTTGATGATAATGGTTATGACCGGCATAAAATCTTTCTTTACAAAGAGGATTTTAACAAATTTGTCAAAGCATTAGGAGAAGCGGTTGATTATGTGAAAACAGAATTGATGCCCAATTTTGATTTTGATGCTTTTGATCATGTTGAAATGGAAGAAGAAAACACAAGCCCTATTCCTCCTCAAGAAAACGCAGAGCTGGCTAAACCAAATACAGATATTAGCTCAGATCAAATTAATTCAGAGGACGTTGATAAATGGTAGTAATCTAAAATACTGATAATCATAGTTTTGTATTTTGACTTATGGCTTTTTATTCAATTGTTAAGAGTTTTAAAAAAAATCGTTTATCTTTCACACCTAATTTATAGTTTCTTGATTCAGAGTGTTCTAATAACCAAAACAGTATCTATGCAACCAATCTTTACTTTTAAAAAAAGTAACAATTCCAGACTGCTTTCCGCTTTTCTGGTTTTATGGATGTTCTTGAGCTCAACATTGTTCACAATTGCCCAAACTACAGTTTCAACTACTGGTTTTGCAAATAATAATGCAAATGCTCTTGTTACGTTTAACTTTAAGAACAATAATGCTTTTGATGTAGTTATCACAGGTATGTCCAGTATTGCCTTTGCATCTGGAAATCTTGATGTAAGAGGCTACTATAAGACAGCTGCAATAAATGGTGCTCCAGGAGCAATCAGTGCTGCCAATGGTTGGATCCAATTTGCCAGTCAGAACATCACTGGTATTATGAACACCACCACCACTACCACACAACCATTTTTATCTAGCACTAGTTTGATTGTTCCTGCTGGGGCTACCTATGGAATTGTGCTGGAAGCTGTAGTGGCAGGCTCAACAACTGCGGCATTACGCTATAGCACTATTCCTGCTGGCGTTTATACTTTTTCAGGAGGTGGTTGCGATTTGATAGCAGGAACAAATATTAGCTATGGTGGTATCGCTGCCCCAGGAGCGCCTACATTCACTCCTCGTGGATTTTTAGGTAGTGTTACCTTTTCTCAAGCAATGGGCTGCTCTGGCACACCTGCGCCAGGCAACACGTTATCTTCAGTAACCAGTGTTTGCCCCGGTATTAATTTTAATTTGTCTTTACAAAATGCACCCCCACTTACGGGCATAACCTATCAATGGCAATCTTCTGCAAATGGCACAACCTGGGCTGCTATTGCCGGAGCTACTAATGCTACGTTGACAAGAAATCAATTAGCAGCAACTTACTATCGCTGCTTGGTCACCTGTTCAGGCAACACAGGTGCTTCTACTCCTGTACTTGTTGCGCTTTTGCCCAACTCTTCTTGCTATTGTGCAGCAGGTGCGCTTTCCACTGCTTTTGAAAAAATCTCAAATGTTACATTTGGAACTATTAATAATAACTCAACTTCAACAGCTGGATATGAGAACTTTTTATCACAATCCACAAATGTAATTGCTGGTCAAACTTTACCCATCTCAGTTTCTATATCAGGCGCATTCTCATCAGATGAAGTTCGTGTATGGATTGATTTCAATCAGGATGGGGATTTTATAGATGCCGGAGAAGCTGTGTATACCTCTGCACGTGGATTTGGGCCTCATGTGGGTAACATCACCATTTCCGGTTCTGCCACATTGGGTGCCACACGCATGCGTGTTCGTATGCACGACGCTGCTTTTGGGGGTAATACAACTCCTTGCGGAAACTCATCTTATGGCCAAGTAGAAGATTATACAGTTAACATTCAACCTTGCGTTCAGAATGCTTTCACTGCACACCCTGCTAATGTTACAACCACCTGCGGCAGTAATGCCACATTTTCTGTAGCTGCTTCTGGTTCAGTTCCATCTTTCACATGGCAGTTTAGAACTAACCCTGCAGCTGCTTGGCAGGAATTAACCAACGGAGGTGTAGTAAGTGGTGCTACAACTTCAACCTTAACATTTACAAACGTTCCTACTACATGGAATGGATATGAGATTAGAAGCATCCTTCGCGGACCTTGCACAGGTGTTACACCTAGTAACAGCGCAACATTTACTGTTAATTCCATTCAGACAAATGTTAGTCCTGCTGCTGCCACCATATGCCGTGGCGATCTTCAGCGTTTGACCATCACCAACTTTGCTTCCACATCTGCGCCAATGACCTCTACATTTACATCAACGGATGTGCCTAAGGCAATTCCTGATGCCAATGCAGCCGGTGTATTAAGTAATCTTTCTGTAAGTGGTCTGCCTGCTGGTGCTACTATTACAGGATTAGCTGTTAAGTTCAGCATACCTGATCATACTTGGCCTGGAGACATGGCAATTTCATTACGTACTCCTAATGGGCAAGTATTAAACTTAGATTGGTATATATCCGGTACAGGTTATGGTCCAGGTAATGGTATGACCAACACAGTAATCAGTTCTGTAGGAACCGCTGCTCTATCAAGTTCAGTGTCTCCATTTACTGGAACTTTCCGAGCGGATCTTAGAGGTACTGCTGATGCATCTCCTTCAGTAATGCCAGTAACTACAACAAGCTGGAGCGCATTATATGGCCCTGCTGCAGGTAACTACACTTTAGGAGTTAGAGATAGTTATGGTGGAGACATAGGTACATTAACGGCATGGTCTGTTGATGTAACTTATGTAATACCAAGCTATGGTGAGGGTGTATGGACAGCTACTCCTGCAGAAGTAGGGACCATGTTCTTGGATGCTGCTGGTTTAGTTCCTTACAATGGTACACGCGAGGATACCATTTATGTTCGTCCTAATGTTAATACGTCTTATTCAGTATTCTTTACCTCAACCATATCACCTTGCACATCAGCACCTGCCCAAGTGCCTGTTAATGTAGGGTTGCCAATCAGCAATCTGTCTGTACCTGCCACAGTTGCAACATGTGTTGGAAGCGGATTTACAATTACCGCTACACATGATGCAATTCCTGCAACTAATGCAGCACCTATTTACCAATGGCAGCAAAGTGCCGATGGTGGTGTAACTTGGAGCAGCATCGGCGGAGCAACTACTCCAGTATTAACAATAGCTTCAACCACTCAAGCAATGAATGGTGTACGGTACCGCATCCTTTCTCGTTCTGGTTCTTGTGTTATTGCGGCATCTGGAAGCACTACTTTAGTAGTAAATGCATTGCCATCTATTACACTTACTTCTCCAACCACTAGCTTGACCCCTGGTAAAACCACTACAGTTACTGGAAGCAGTACTCCTGCTGCTGCTACATGGAGCTGGACTTTAAATGGGGCAACAATTGCTGGTACAGGAAATACACAAAAAGTAACTATCGACGAAATAGGAAATTACCAAGCAACAGTTCGGGATGTTAATGGATGCGTGAACCGCTCTAATGTCCTTAATATTGGTGCAGAGGCTTCTGACAAACTGTGGATCTATCCGAACCCAACCACAGGAGCCTTCCAAATTCGTTATTATCATGCTGGAGATATGAACGAAAAACGTATAATCTCCGTTTACAACACTACTGGTCAGTTAGTGGCAACCAAAACATTTAATCTTACTTATACATCATCTCCTTATCTGAGAATGGATGTGGATCTAAGTGGTGCTGCCCGTGGAACCTATGCAGTAAAAGTTGCACATGAGTATAGCGGAAAGATTGTTGCTGGTCTTGTTCTGGTACAATAATCTAACTACAGCGATAAATCAAAAGCCCCTGGTTTACCAGGGGCTTTTTTTGGCCTATAGGACAACGCTATAAAATAGTAATGTAAAAGGGGGAGCTTAACTAGTTGGTGGTTTGAATCACGATGGGCCTACCTCATCTTTTTATAGGCATTAATAAGCCCATTAGTTGAGGAGTCATGACTCATTATTGGCTTATTGTCTTGCAACTCAGGGAGAATTTTATTGGCTAATTGTTTGCCAAGCTCTACTCCCCACTGGTCGAAACTATAAATGTTCCAAATAACGCCTTGTGTAAAAATTTTATGTTCATACATGGCAATTAGCTGTCCCAAAGCAAAGGGAGTTAGTTTCTTGACCAGTATAGAATTAGTAGGTTTATTTCCTTTAAAAACTTTAAAGGGGGTCAACTTTTGAATGGCTGCTGAATTAATCCCTTGCTTCATCAGTTCCTTCCTTACTGTGGAAGCCGACTTTCCATGCAAGAGCGCCTCTGTTTGCGCAAAAAAATTGCTCATCAATTTTTGATGATGATCCCCTATAGGATTATGTGATTGTGCAGCAGCAATAAAGTCGCAGGGGATTAACGGGGTTCCTTGATGAATCAGTTGATAAAAGGCATGTTGCCCATTGGTGCCTGGTTCTCCCCAAATAACAGGCCCTGTTGCATAGGAAACAGGCTTACCGTTTCGGTCAATTTGTTTCCCGTTACTTTCCATATTTCCTTGTTGGAAATAAGCAGGAAATCGATGAAGGTATTGGTCGTAAGGCAGGATAGCTTCGGTCTGTGCGCCAAAAAAATTGGTATGCCAAATTCCTAGCAAGGCCAGAATTACCGGTATATTTTCTTTTAATGGAGCATTCTTAAAGTGATTATCCATGTGATGTGCTCCCTTAAGAAGCTCGGAAAAAGAATCAAAACCAATGGAAAGTGAAATGGAAAGGCCTATAGCACTCCAAAGTGAATAACGTCCTCCCACCCAATCCCAAAAAGTAAACATATTTCTACTGTCAATACCAAACCGTAGCACTTCCTTTTCATTTGTGCTCAGCGCTACAAAATGTTTGGCTATATGCGTTTCCTTTTTTGCTTTTTTCAAAAACCATTCCCTTGCTGTAAATGCATTGGTCATGGTTTCTTGTGTGGTAAAAGTTTTTGATGCAATTAGAAAAAGTGTTTCAGCAGGGTCAAGTTTTTTCAAGGTTTCGGCTATATGGCTTCCATCCACATTAGAAACAAAAAAAGTCTCAATTCCCTTTTTCCAATAGGGTTTAAGTGCTTCGGTAACCATTAGCGGTCCTAAATCGCTACCCCCAATTCCAATGTTTACAATATACTTGATCCGCTTACCTGTATAGCCACGGTGTTTACCTTGATGAATACGGTCGCAAAAAGTCCTCATCTGCCGAAGCACTTTTTTTACATCAGGCATTACATTTTTTCCTTCTACAAAAACGGGTTGTTTGCTAAAGTTCCTAAGGGCAGTATGCAGAACGGCTCTGTGTTCGGTTGCATTAATGGCAGCACCTGAAAACAACAGGGATCTGGATGCTTCCAACTGACACTCGGTTGCCAATGCAACCAGCAGGTCCATGGTGGTTTCTGTAATGTTATTTTTTGAATAATCTAAGACCAAGTCTTTGGTAGAGCAGGAGAACTTGTTAAATCTGTTCTGATCATTTGCAAAAAGATGCTGCAGCGTTGTGTGTTTATGCTGCTTAAAGTGAATTCGTAATTTTTCCCAAGCGATGGTTTTTACTGGATTAATGGCCGGCAGCATAGTTCAATCTTTTTAATTCTTCTACAGTTTTATCAATCATAGCAGGTGTTATATCAAGGTGTGTGACAAGCCTGACCCTGTTGGGAGCTATTGCATAAGCTAAAATACCCTTTTCCTTCATGCTATTCACTAGTGCAGGGGCTGATAGTTCATGATGCAATTCAAATATTACAATATTTGTTTCAACAGGTAAAACAGCCTTTACAAAGGGCAACGTTAACAGGGTGGACTCAAGAACTGCGGCGTGTATATGATCGGTTTTAAGGCGCTCCAAATGATTATCCAATGCGTAAATCCCTGCTGCTGCCAGATAGCCAGCCTGCCGCATCCCCCCGCCAAAAACTTTACGAACTCTTCGAGCCTTTTTTATGAAACTATTGTTACCCAATAATAAGCTTCCAACCGGACAGCCCAGGCTTTTGCTGAGACAAACTGAAATACTGTCAAAAACCTGTCCATATTGTAGGGCTGATTCATTTTTTGCAATTAGCGCATTCCAAAGTCTGGCTCCATCTAGATGAAAAGCCAATTGGTTTTTATTACATACCGTACGAATCTGCTGTATTTCGGCAAAATCATAGCAACTTCCACCTCCTCGATTACTGGTATTTTCCAAGGACACCAGCCTGCTAATTGGACGATGTACATCGTCAGGTTGAATGGCAGATTCAATTTGAGAGGCGGTTATTCGTCCGTTATTCCCTGCCAAGAGTTTTACGGAGCATAGTGAATTGAAAGCAATTCCTCCTCCCTCGTATTGATAAATGTGTGAGTTTTCGTCACAAATGATTTCATCGCCTGGTTGAGTATGGCACTTAATGGAAATTTGATTTGTCATAGTACCTGACGGACAAAAAATGGCTGCCTGCATTCCAAACAATTCAGCTGCTTTGCTTTCCAATGCATTGATCGAAGGGTCCTCTCCAAACACGTCGTCTCCAATTGGTGCTTGGTGCATGGCAGCTTCCATTCCCGGAGTGGGTTTAGTGACCGTGTCGGACCTGAAATCAATTATCAAATCTTGCATAACCGCAAGTTAGTAATCGGGCAGCTATCTTTGCTATAAATTCAACATATGCCATCATTTGACATTGTTAGCAAAGTGGAGTTACAGGCATTGGATAATGCAATAAATGTTACCACTCGCGAAGTTTCTAATCGTTTTGATTTCAAAGGGACCCACGTGGTATTGGAACTCGACAAAAAGACGTTTCAGTTAAAATTAGAGGCAGAGGACGATATGAAAATGCGCCAGCTAATTGATGTGTTGATTAGCAGAGCCAATAAACAAGGTATTGCTCCAGAAGCGTTTGATCTCTCCAAGGAGGGGGCGCAAAGTGGGAAGATATGGCGGAAGGAAGTAAAAGTTCGAAATGGCCTGGCACAGGAAGACGCTAAAAAAATTGTCAAACTGGTGAAAGATGCAGGGTTGAAAGTGCAAGCTGCTATTCAAGATGACTTAGTAAGGGTTACAGGCAAAAAAATAGATGACCTACAGTCTGTTATTCAGCTATGCAGAACCACCGACCTGGGATTACCCCTACAGTTTGTGAATATGAGGGATTGATTTGGCTGTTCTGCCTTTACATTGTAAATTTGCATCCCACAATTAATTCATCTTACGGCAAAATCCGTAAGACCTTAAAAATCATAGTTTTATGAAACAAGGAATTCACCCTGAAAGCTATCGTCTGGTAGTTTTCAAAGACATGAGTAACGGTCATACTTTTCTTAGTCGCTCCACTGCTGCCTCTAAAGAGATGGTAAAATGGGAGGACGGAAATGAATATCCACTCATCAAATTGGAGATTTCTAACATGTCTCACCCCTTCTTTACTGGTAAGAACATGTTGGTTGATACGGCAGGTCGTATTGATAAGTTCAAAAAGAAATACGCTGCTAAAAAATAAATTGGTAGTAAGTATTGAAAACGCCCTGCTCATGTGGGGCGTTTTTTATTTAATAGGCTATTCGCATTCTCGTTATTTTTACTCCCGTGGGAAATAAGTACATCATTTTCACAGAAGAGTTTTGTCAGCCAGTCCTGATGCATCCCTTTTCCTTAACCCGTCAACTTCAAGATATTCGGGTTGGCATATTAACCATTCGTGAAAAGTGGGAGCGATCCTTAAAATGGGCATCTTTTGATAAAGCATTAGACAGCTATAAGGATAATTCCAGGAGTGTGCAATTAAATCAGATCAAAAAAGGGGATACCTGGTATTTGCTTCATGCCAATATCTTGCCCACTTCTGCCTTGGTAAATGGAATAAAAAAACTGCAACCGGGAGATTGTTTGCTGGATCAAGAGGGCAGTCCATTTATTTATTGCTTTACACATCAGCAGTTGAATAAAAATCAGCGCATTCAAATCAAACGAACCATTGCATTTAATAAACCTGTTAAGCAGCTAATCTATCCTTGGGATTTGATTAGCGTAAATGCAACGGCCATTCAAGATGATTTCCGGTTGCTTACCAAAGACAGAGATGCTGCACCTATTTCAAAAACTAATCGAACACGGAATGCAAAAATGATATTTGTTGAAAAAGGGGCAAAGGTCGAGGGAGCCTATATTAATGCTACCGAAGGCCCGGTTTATATTGCAGCTAATGCTATAATCATGGAAGGTGCCATGTTAAGAGGCCCCCTGGCGGTTGGAGAAGGTGCCTGCATTAAGATGGGGACAAAGATTTATGGAGCTACTACTATTGGCCCACAGTCTGTGGTGGGAGGGGAGATAAAAAACAGTATATTTTTCGGATATAGCAATAAAGCACATGATGGATACATTGGAGATGCGGTGATAGGGGAATGGTGCAATTTGGGTGCCGGCACTACAAACTCCAATATCAAAAACAACGCAGGCCCCATTCGCATTACTACACCTAATGGAGAAGTTAGTGTTGGAACAAAATGCGGAGTGATGATGGGAGATTATGTTCGCACTAGCATCAATACTTCCATCAATTCTGGCACTATAATTGGACCCTGTTCCGTTTTATTAGAACCCGGATTATCTCCACGAATAATACCTTCGTTTTCTTGGGGACAGGATGGTATAACATCATACAAGTGGCCTAAAGCGTTGGAGGATATTAAGCATTGGAAGGCTTTCAAAGGACAGATGGTAAGTAAATGGGAAGAAAAGATGTTGAAAACTATTTATTCAATCAATTAACAATGGTAATGAGAAAAAAAATTGCAGCAGCCAATTGGAAAATGAATTTAAATTGGAACGAAGCGAAAGAGTTGATCACGCAAGTGTTAGATCAAAACCCAACCATACCTTCATTACATCAAGTTATCATTGCTGTTCCTTTTCCTTACCTTGATATGGCCTCCCACTTGATAGCTGAACACCCAGGCTTTGCCATAGCTGCACAGAATTGCTATCATAAATCTTCAGGGGCCTACACGGGAGAAGTATCTGCCACTATGCTTGCCTCCATGGGCATCCGGTATTGTTTGGTAGGGCATAGCGAACGCAGAGAATATCAACAGGAAACCCCAGCACAGCTGTCGGATAAATTGCAGCTATGTTTTAGTCAGGCTATTACTCCTGTTTTTTGTTGTGGCGAACCCTTGACCATTAGAGAGAGTGGAGATCCTTGTGATTATGTAAGAAACCAACTAAGTGAATCATTGTTATCATTAACTCCCGAGCAGATAGCTCAACTCATTATTGCCTATGAACCAATTTGGGCAATCGGGACTGGCAAAACGGCATCAGCAGCGCAAGCGCAGGAAATGCACCTGGCAATTCGTAATTATCTTACCTCAACTTATGGAAGTGTCATTGCGGATGCCATTCCCATTTTATATGGAGGAAGTGTAAAGGGAAATAATGCGGATGCAATTTTTACTAATCCTGATATTGATGGAGGATTGGTGGGTGGCGCTTCTTTGAATGCAGTTGAATTTTCTGCTATTATCAAGGCTTTGCCTCAGTAAGGTTACTTTATCACTTCTTTAATGGCACTACCAATATTGCCACTTGGCATTTGAATGCGGAGCAAGGTGGCTAGGGTGGGGGCAATATCAGACATGCTAGTTTCGCGAATCGTTTTTCCTTTTTGTATTCCCCAGCCGAACCATAATAATGGAATATGCGTATCATACGGATTCCATAGACCATGTGTAGTGCCTGTAGTACCACTGGCGTCCATAAATCCTGGTTTTAAAATAAATTGCACTTCCCCGCTTCTACGCGGGTGATAACCTAAGTTAATGGCCTTTTGAATAGTTGACGGGAGTGGAACCGTGCTGGTTTCCGTTAGTGCAAAAATGCGGTCAATTCCCGGTTCTGTAGCGCACTCTTTTTTTAACCAGTTGATAATTTCACTTACGGCTATTCCTGCAGAATCAAGTTTATGCAGATTTAAATGATACTGATAATTGTGATCGCTTAAAATGATTTTATTCATCTTGTAGATCTTTTCTAGGGATACATTGAGGCGATCCATCAGTTTAGTAGTAAAAACGCGTCCGGCAGGTAATCTGTTTTCTTGCAAGAACTCAGGAATATGTGCTACTCCATGATCTGCTGTGAGAAACAGGGTATATTGATTTTTCCCAATCTTTTGATCAAGGAGAGTTAAAAACTTTCCAAGCGCCAAGTCAAATCGAAGCATGGCATCCTCCGCCTCCATAGAATTAGGACCAAAGCTATGTCCGATGTAATCGGGAGAGGAAAAACTAACTGCTAATAAATCAGTAACAGCATCCTGTCCTAGATTTTCGTTTTCAAGGGCAGCTTTAGCAAATTCAAACGTCAATTCATTGCCGAAATACGTAGTGTTGAGTTTACTATAATCCTTTCCTATGAATTGCTTTAGGTCGTAAGGAAATCCCATCCCAAATGGTTTGGCCTCATATACTTTGCGATCTGAGGTGCTTTGTACGTACGTGGTACTATCAAATAGCAATGACCAACCTTTTTCATAATATTGGTCAGGAAGTTTTTGATCATTGAATGTTGTTACCCAATCAGGGAGGGTGGGCATGTAGTAAGTAGATGTAATCCATTTGCCTACCGAATTATCATACCAGTAGGCTGCATTAGCACTATGTCCTGCAGGTAGAATTGCGCCGCGATCCTTTATGGCTATTCCTATCACTTTACTTTTAAAATTGGTAGCCAACCGTAGTTCGTCTGCAATAGAAGTGACCAGCATGTTCTTTGGGCTCATTTTGCCTTGTGTAGAATTACTCCCAACAGTACCAACATTTTTATCCTCTGTGCAATAAACTGTTCTATTTTGGTCTTTATCCCACCAGACATTACCCGTAATACCCGTGATAGCAGGGGCGCTTCCTGTATATACAACGCTATGCCCACAAGCCGTAACCGAAGGAGCATACGGAATCAAGGTGTTTTCGCAAGTATTGCCATCTTTTAGCAGCCTTTTGAATCCTCCTTTATCACTGTAGCGATCATAATAACGATACAAATAATCCCATCGCATTTGGTCAAGCAATATTCCTACCACTAGTTTTGGCCTTTCTAATTGGGATTGGCTAAAAACAGTATTGGTAATTAAGAGGAATAAAAGTGTGAAAGAAAGCATGCGTTTCATACGTGATTTTTACAGCGTTTAAAGGTAGTAAATCAGGAGAGGATTTGGTAAGCAAGCTGTTATTTGATCGGAGTGCAGTGTTCGGATAGAATTTTCACTTTCCCATTCCATTTGGTAATAGTAACACTGCAGCGTTGTCGATCGTCAAAGGACTCCCCATGGTAAGTGCCCTTGCCTTTCCATATGGTGTTCACTACTGCCGTATTCCCTTCAATTTGGATGGTGAGGTTGTCTCGCTCCATGGTTTGCAATGTATATACTTGTGAGCCGGCTGTAGCAATAAGCGAGGCGCGGTCAAAAGTTCTTCCAGATTGTGTAAAATAGAGATATTGTGGAGAAAGAACTGAATCAACAAGGGCAGCGTTCTTGGTTTCCCATCCCTGGTCAAATGTTTCCATAACGGCATTGACCTCATCTTTGGAAAGCGGTGTTGCTTTTTGAGAGGCGCAGGACACAAGCCACATTAGTATCAGGGGAGCGAAAAGTTGTTTATTCATTTTTTAACAATAATTCGTATAACTCTTTTGTCCAGGCTGTCCGATGAACTTGGGTTCGGCAACCTTTATTTACTTCATGGATTTCTACCAGCAATTGATCTTCAAATTTGCTGACCCATTGATTTTCGTTTATGCGTATCCAGCCGTAGGAGGCAACACTGGTTAGTTGACTAACTATTTTTTCACAATCATCCATTTTTTCTCTCCAATACATTTCTCGGATACAAATGTTTTCTTTGTCGTATACAAGTGCTGGGCTTAGTGCACTGAGCGAACGGTTTTCTTTACACCATGATGCAGATTTGCCCACAAAGTATTGACCGTAACTTGAGCTAGTAAAAACAAAAAAACTTAGGGCAATAGTAAACAGCCCTTTTTTATTAATCATTGCAGAAAGTTAAATTCTTTTTCGTTCAACCAGCCATTGTTCTAGCTGATTTATCGTAAAGCTACTCAGATTCTCAGCAGGAGTCAAACGTGTTTTTTGCGCTACCAGCACTCCGTATTTAACATCGGAAAGTCCGGAGAGAGCGTGTGCATCTGGATTTATTGAAATGAGCACTCCGCGATCAATAGCATAATCTATCCATTGCCAGTCAAGATCTAATCTTCTGGGATGCGCATTAATTTCTATAGCTACACGGTAAAGGGCACAGGCATCAATGATTTTTTTATGGTCAATTGGGTACCCCTCTCTGGACAATAATAATCTACCTGTAGGATGACCCAAGATGGTGGTGAAAGGGTTTTCTATAGCGTTTAATAGTCGTTTTGTTGCAACTTCCTCAGTCATTCTAAGGTTACTATGAATGGAGGCAATTACCATATCGAATCTGGCAAGGATTTCCGGTTCATAGTCTAGCGACCCGTCTGTTAGAATATCTGATTCTATAGATTTAAAAATTCGAAAAGGAGCCAACTTATTATTTAGTGTGTCAATGAGTTGATGTTGTGCAAGCACTCGTTCTGCTTTTAGCCCGTTGGCATAAAATGCACTGGCGGAGTGGTCTGACAATACCATATACTCCCAGCCCTTTTCCATGCAGGAGTGGGCCATTTCCTCAATAGTATTAACTCCGTCGCTCCAATTGCTATGACAATGTATCAGTCCTTTGATATCACTTTCTTGAATTGGTGCGGATCGATAAGCTGCTTCCAATTGCATTTTTGATTCTCTTCGGGCAAGATGAGAAACTGGAATTTTTCTTTTAATAAAAAAAAGGTCATCGGGTGCGTGATGAGTAGGTGAAACCAGATCGCCGCATTCAGGTATCGACAACAAGCTTTCATAAAAATCAACGGTCGAAGATGTTTTTAATAAATCCAACGGAAGGTTAGTTGAAGCAAATAGTCGAATGGCCAACCCATTTTTTAATTTGTAACAAAGTGATTGATCTGTTTCGTCAATGAGTTCCGGGGGTTGTGCCGTTAAAAATTTTTCCTTGATGGTTTGTTTTGATGCTAATATTACAAACGCAAGTTCGTCCAAGATGGGTAATTGTCTTCTAAAGCTTCCGGTTACGGCTACCTGCTCTTTTCCAAATTGAAGCTGCAAGAAAGCATCTATTGTAGGTATTAATGCCTCAATCTCGGCATAAAGGAAATGACCCTTGTGTTGTAATAAAAAATGTATTGCCTTTTCGATGGCTAGTTGAGTTTTTTCACCAAATCCTTTAAAGTGGAGTAATCTGTTTTCCTGACAGGCATACAAAAGTTCTCCAATGGATTCAATTCCCATCTCTTTCCAGATTGTATGAATTTTTTTGGGACCTACGCCCTTTATTTGAAGCATCTCTGCTACTCCAACCGGGGTGTTGCGGAGCAGTTCTTCCAGTGGGCCCAGCTGCTTGGTTTCAAGAAGTTCGGTAATGGCTATAGCTACACTCTTTCCAATGCCCCGTATGGACATCCATTTTTCTTTTGGGGAGTTGGCTAAAGGAAAAGGAAGTTTTTCTATGGTAAAGGCTGCTGCGGCAAAAGATTTTGATTTAAAGGGATCGGCTCCATGTATATCCAATAGCTTTGAAAACAGTTCTAATTGTTCAGCAAGCTGTACATTTTCCATAAACACAAGGTAAGAAGGGATAGGATAAAATGAGAAAGTCCCCCATATTCGGAGGACTTTCTATCAATTGGAAGAGAAGTGTTACTTCTTCTTCTTAGCAGCTTTTTTCTTAGCGGCTTTCTTTTTTGGAGCGGCTTTTTTCTTAGCAGCTTTTTTCTTAGTAGCCATTGTTTTGAATTTAATGGTGTTAGGAAAATGGGTTATCGGTAGTAAAAATAATCATATTTTTTTACCAACCAAATTTATTTGAAAAAAATTATAAGCTGCCCTAGTCCTTTCTTTAAGCTTCTGCAGGAGCTACAGAAACAAATGTTCTATTGTTGCGTCCTTTTTTGAATTCAACAACACCATCGGTCATTGCAAACAAAGAAAAGTCTCTGCCAACGCCAACATTTTTTCCAGGATGATAAACAGTTCCGCGTTGACGTACGATGATGTTTCCAGAAACGGCAGGTTGACCACCGAATATTTTTACGCCAAGGCGTTTGCTTTGTGAGTCGCGGTTATTCTTTACACTACCTTCACCTTTCTTATGCGCCATGGATGTGTTTTTTTAAATGGATAATAATATTTAAGCGATGCTTACTACTTTGATTTTAGTGTAGGCAGTACGATGTCCTTTCTTTTTCTGAAATCCTTTTCTTCTTTTTTGTTTGTAGGCAATTACAGTATCACCTTTAACTTGATCAAGTATTTCAGCTTGAACTGCTGCTCCATTGTTTGCACCAATGGACATTTTTCCGTTAGCGTCAACCAACAAAACTTCAAGGTTAAGTTTGTCGCCTGCGTTTCCTTCAACATGGGGAACGTACAGGGTTTGATCCTTTTCGACCTTGAATTGCTGACCGGCCACTTTTACTATAGCTACCATACACTAAAAATTAGGACGGCAAAGTTAGGGGAAAAAGGTGAATCTGCCAACGGAAAATACAACTCGTTCAAAGCCAATAGAACAGGTTAATTGATCCTAGGTGTACTAAATTTATCTTTCTTAATTTTGACCCTGTTTCCTGATCGGCCCAAGCCCATGAAAATAAAGTCATTTTTCGCCAAACCTTTTGCAGCCTTTATCCATCGGACAATTCGCAAAGAAATGCATGAGGCATTGAGCTATCAGCAGCGAATCCTACGTCAGTTGATCGACACGGGAAAAAAAACCCAATACGGGAAGTCGGTTAAAATGGCAGATGTTAATGATTATCAGTCTTTTAAGGAATCTGTTTGTGTTCAGGATTATGAAGGGCTAAGACCATGGATTGATAAGATAAAGGAAGGGGGACAGAACGTGTTGTGGAAAGGGAAACCTATATATTTTGCCAAGACCTCGGGCACTACCAGCGGCATCAAATACATCCCAATTACCAAGGAGTCTATCCCTAACCATATCAATACCGCTCGTAATGCCTTATTATGTTATATGGCTGAAAGTGGCAACACCAGATTTGCAGATGGAAAACTGATTTTTCTGTCTGGATCTCCGGAGCTGGAAAGAGTAGGGGGTATCCCAACCGGACGTCTAAGCGGCATTGTCAATCATCATGTGCCAAGTTATTTACGGTCCAATCAGCTTCCTTCATTTGAAACCAATTGTATAGAAGAATGGGAAGCCAAGTTGACAAAAATCGTAGAGGAGACGCATAATGAGAATATGACTTTGATAAGCGGTATCCCACCTTGGATGCAAATGTATTTTGATGCCCTAATCGCAAAAAGTGGTAAACGAGTAGGAGAACTCTTCCCAAACCTTAGTGTAATGGTACAGGGCGGGGTCAATTTTGAGCCCTATAGAACAAAACTGTTGGAAAGCATAGGACGAAGGGTGGATACGATAGAGTTATTCCCTGCCAGTGAAGGTTTTTTTGCTTTTCAGGATACACTGGATCAGCAAGGGTTGTTGCTCAACACCAATAGCGGGATTTTCTATGAATTTATACCGGCATCCGAAGTGGGTAAGCAAAATCCTAAACGACTATCGTTGGCCGATGTGCAAGTTGGCGAAAACTATTCACTCATCATTAACAGCAATGCTGGTTTATGGGGATATGAAATTGGGGATGTGGTTCGTTTTGTTTCTGTGGACCCGTACCGGTTAATTGTAGTGGGACGAACTAAACATTTTATCTCAGCATTTGGAGAGCATGTTATTGGAGAAGAAGTAGAATATAGTCTTCAAAAAGCGTGTCAGGAATTTGCTGTTGCTGTAACTGAATTTACTGTGGCCCCTCGCGTAAGTAAAGACCAGGAAAAATCCTGTCACGAGTGGTTTATTGAATTTGACCAACCACCCGCAGACATGAATGCCTTTGCAAAATGCATCGACAACCATCTGCAGCAGAAAAATGTGTATTATAAGGATTTGATTACAGGCTCCATATTAAGCCCCCTTCAAATACAGGTTATTTCCAAGGGCGGATTTATTAATTATATGCGTTCTATTGGCAAATTGGGTGGACAAAACAAAGTTCCCCGCTTGAGCAACGATCGAGTTATTGCCGATGGTTTACTTTCATTCATCACTATCATTTGATTACTTCATGCATCAACCTTCCATGCAAAAACGTATTGCAATTTTTGGGTCAACCGGTTCTATCGGTACACAGGCGTTGGATGTTATAGCCGCCAATCCAACTTTGTTCACTGCCGAGATCTTAACGGCACAACAAAACGATCAATTACTCATTGAACAGGCAAGACGATTCAGGCCAAATATGGTAGTGATTGGCGATCCCAATAAATATAAGGCAGTGAAAGAGGCGTTGGATCCTTTAGCTGTTAAAGTTTTTGCAGGAGAGGCCGCATTGGAAGAAGTGGCTGCGCTGGATTGTTATGACCAAATGTTGGCTGCTATTGTGGGATATGCGGGTCTACGACCTACGCTTGCTGCTATTAGAAATAAAAAAAGTATTGCACTGGCAAATAAAGAAACCTTGGTCATTGCGGGTGATATTGTGATGCAAACTGCCTTTGAAAATAAAGTGCCTATTATCCCTGTTGACTCTGAGCATTCTGCAATTTTTCAATGTTTGGCAGGGGAAGCCCATAACAAGATTGATAAAGTTATTTTAACCGCATCTGGAGGTCCATTTTTGGGCAAGAAAACAAATTATTTAGTTAATGTAAAAAAGGAACATGCTTTACAACATCCCAGTTGGTCAATGGGAGCAAAGATTACTATCGATTCTGCCACGTTAATGAATAAAGGTTTGGAAATGATTGAAGCACGTTGGCTATTTAATTTAAAACCAAGTGAAATTCAAGTAGTCATCCATCCACAAAGTATTATTCATAGTATGGTTCAGTTTCAGGATGGAAGCATAAAAGCGCAAATGAGTTTGCCTGATATGAAATTGCCTATACAATATGCGTTGGCATTCCCCAATCGAATTGCCAACCAGTTTCCACGCTATGATTTCAAGTCCGTTCGTCAACTTACATTTGAAGACCCAGATGTAAAAACATTTAGAAATTTAGCATTGGCAACGGTGGCGCTGGAGAAGGGAGGGAACCTGGCATGTGTGATGAATGCCGCTAATGAAATTGTGGTCTTTGCTTTTTTAAAAAATCGCATTAACTTCTTAGATATGACCACTATTATCGAGAAAACTATGCAGCAAATACCTTTTATACAACATCCTTCACTGGAGGATTATTTTGAAAGCGATGCAGCTGCGCGTAACTTTGCGGCTGATCAAATAAACCTTTAACTGACCTCATTGAAAAGGCAGTTGCTATACCTATGACAATTCTTGCAATCGATTGGTCCGCTGTTGGACTTCAAGCTTCACAGCTTCTACTTTCTCTTTCCATCTTAGTTATTCTACATGAGTTTGGACATTTTATTACTGCTCGTTGGTTTGGATGCAGGGTAGAAAAGTTTTATCTATTTTTTGATCCCTGGTTTTCTTTATTCAAGAAGAAAAAAGGAGAAACGGAGTATGGGATCGGGTGGCTTCCCTTGGGAGGTTATGTAAAAATTGCAGGAATGATCGACGAGAGCATGGATAAAGAGGCGCTAAATAAGCCTGCTCAACCATGGGAGTTTAGAAGTAAACCAGCGTGGCAGCGGCTTATTATTATGATTGGCGGAGTGGTGATGAATGTGCTGGTGGCATTTATTATTTACGCTTTTATCCTGATGATTTGGGGGGATAAAAAAATTCCTACTTCTTCCATGAAGTACGGGGTACATGTAGTCGATAGCACCTTATATAAGATGGGTATTCGAAATGGCGATCGTATCATTTCGGTGGATAATCAGCCCGTTAAAGATTTTGAAAAGTTGCGCCGAAAACTGATTCTGGGTGAAAAAGTACAGCTACAACGTGGTCAGGACTTGATTACTATAAATCTTGACAAAGATCTTATTGGTCAGCTCATTGAGAACAGGAACAAGGATCGTAAAGGATTTTTAGAGGTACGCAGACCTGCCATTGCCTATTTTGTTCCAGACACGGGTGTTGCGTATAAAGCGGGGCTTCGGGCTGGAGACAAAATGCTTGCCATAGACAACAAGCGTTTTGATTTCTATGATCAACTTCAGACACAACTGCTCATGGTTAAAGGTGATACCGTAAGCTTATTAGTAGAAAGGAATGGTCAAGAGCTTGCCTTGGATTTACCAATAAGCGAAGAAGGCAAAATTGGGTTTCTGGCTTATGGGTATAACTATAAGCACATGGATAGTTTGGGTTGGATTAAGTTAGAAGTAAACAAACATTCATTCTTAACAGCTATTCCAGGAGGAATCAATAAGGCAAAAACTGAATTGCAGGACTATATTGATCAATTCAAAAAAATCTTAGATCCTGATACAGGCGCCTATAAAGGAGTAGGAGGGTTTAAATCAATGGGCTCTATTTTCCCTGGCTCAGTTTGGGATTGGGAGTCCTTTTGGAGAATTACCGCATTTCTTTCCATTGTACTGGCTTTCATGAACCTCTTACCTATTCCTGCCTTAGACGGTGGCCATGTACTTTTTACTCTTTATGAAATGATCAGTGGGCGTAAGCCTAGTGATAAGTTTTTAGAATATGCACAGCTCACTGGAATGGCGTTATTACTTTCCCTGATGATTTACGCAAATGCCAATGATTGGTTAGGATGGGGAAAATAAACGAACTTTGCAAGATAAATGGGGGCGTTTGGTTTTGACAGCATAGCTCTTTGAAAGTATAAGCATGTACTGCGTTGCGTAATTAGCAGTTAAATCTGAATACGAGACTATAAATGGCAATACTCAGTATGCCATGGCTGCTTAATCAGTGATTAGGTAGTCATTTGGGCCGCCGGGCCGGTTTATCTGTTACCAAGCCCCGCCGCCGACTCAACAAACAATACAGGTTGCAAAAAGCTGGTCTCTTTCCAAAGGGACGGTCGTGCTGCTTTTTCAAGACAATTACGACTACGGGGTAAATTGGTTTGTCCGGTTCCTGTCTACTCCCGACAATTAATTCCGAAATAAACATGTAGAAGGCTTTCGACGAATATGTTTGGACACCGGTTCGAATCCGGTCGCCTCCACTTTCATTTATTTTATTTAGGATTGTTTATAAGCATCGGTGTGCACATTTGCCACTGCACGCCCAGATGGGTCATTCATGTTTTTAAACGCCTCATCCCATTCTAGTGCTACCGGAGAGCTACAAGCTACTGAGGGAACCGATGGAACACAGCGTGCTGCTGCATCTGAAGGAAAATGTGATTCAAAGATTGAGCGGTAATAATATTCTTCTTTGGTGTTTGGCGTTTGCAATGGAAACCTAAAGTGTGCGTTGGAAAGCTGTTCATCGCTCACTTCACGCTGTACCATTTCTTTTAGTGTATCTATCCAGCTATATCCTACGCCATCTGAAAATTGTTCTTTTTGTCGCCATGCTACTGCTGCAGGGAGGTAGTCTTCAAATGCTTTTCGTATCAGCCACTTTTCCATTCTGTCCGGCCGTATCATTTTGTCATTTGGGTTCACGCGCATAGCAATATCCATAAATTCCTTATCCAAAAACGGAACACGTCCTTCAATGCCCCATGCTGCCAATGCTTTATTTGCTCGCAAACAATCATACATATGAAGCTTATCCAGTTTGCGCACTGTTTCGTCATGAAAATCTTTGGCAGAGGGTGCTTTGTGGAAATACAGGTAGCCACCAAAGAGTTCATCGGCTCCTTCACCAGAAAGCACCATTTTAATACCCATCGATTTAATTACCCTTGCCATAAGATACATTGGGGTAGAAGCACGGACCGTAGTAATATCATAGGTTTCCAAATAGTAGATTACATCCCGAATGGCATCGAGCCCTTCCTGAATAGTAAACTTAACTTCATGATGAATGGTCCCTATATGTGCGGCTACCTTGCGAGCAGCCGCCAGATCGGGCGATCCTTCCAGTCCCACCGAAAAGGAGTGCAGCTGTGGCCACCACGCATCTTCCTGATCGCCTGACTCAATACGTTTTTGTGCATACTTTTTTGCAATGGCTGAAATAACGGAGGAGTCAAGCCCGCCGGAAAGTAATACGCCATAAGGAACATCTGACATGAGTTGACGATGAACGGCCGCTTCCAATCCATTTCTCAATGCATCTATTGAGGTTTGGTTGTTTTTTACTGCATCAAAAGAAGTCCACTCTCGTTGGTACCATCTTGTCATTTTTTTATCTCTGCTGTAATAGTAATGTCCCGGAGGGAAGAGTTCAATTTTTGTACAAGTGCCTTCCAGCGCTTTTAATTCAGAGGCAACAAAAAAAGTGCCGTGCATATCCCAACCAATATACAGGGGTATAATGCCAATATGGTCTCGTGCAATGAAGTAGGTGTCTTTTTCTACGTCATATAAGGCAAATCCAAAGATTCCATTGAGCTCTTCCAAAAAGGCAGGGCCCTGTTGATCATATAGTGCCAGTATCACTTCGCAATCGGAACCGGTTTTGAAAGGATACTTGCCTTCAAAACGTTTGCGAATGCTTTGATGATTATATATTTCTCCATTAGCGGCAAGCACCAGCTTGCCATCTGCGCTTAAGAGTGGCTGCTTACCCGATGAAGGATCTACTATAGCTAAACGCTCATGCGCCATCACTGCCTTGGGATGATCAAAAATGCCATTCCAGTCTGGCCCTCTGTGACGAAGAGTTTTTGACATGGACAAAAGTTGTGGTCTTAATATTTCTGAACTTTGTTTTAGTTCAAAAGCGCATACGATTCCGCACATAAGTAAGTCTGTTTGTAAACGACTTGAATTTAAACAATTATTTGATAATCTTAGGTTAACTCATGCTTAATGATTATGCAATTCCATAAAAATGACCAATTCAAATACAATCGAGGTCAGAGGTTATGTAGGCATTTCTTTATTAGGAAGAACAGATACTTGGACTAGGCAGATTACAAAATAAAACTACAGGCATTAAGCCCGGTATTTAGTGCGAGGACTTGCATTCATTGGACAACCTTCTCTAGGCGCTACACAGGATGATAATATTCCAGTAAGGATCAAAAGACTTAATAATAATGGTAGGGACCTGCGCATCAGTTAAAGTTTGAACGCAAAGCTAACAATTTTGCTATTGCAACTTGACAGCAGCGGCTGGAGAGAATAAATTTAGGGAAATTCACTCATCTAAATACTACCTTTACTGTTATGCTACAGCTTACCAAGCCATTGGCTTTCATTGATCTGGAAACAACAGGTGTCAACCTGGGGACTGACCGTGTAATTGAAATTGCAATTGTTAAAGTCCTGGCCGATGGAACAAGAACAACTAAACGAAAATTGATCAACCCAGGCATGTCAATTCCAAAAGCATCCACTGAGGTGCATGGAATTACCGATGAAATGGTCAAGGATGCGCCCCTGTTTGCACAAGTGGCCCAGGAGTTAAAGCAAATGTTGGATGGTTGTGATTTGGCAGGATACAATTCAAACAGATTTGATATCCCTCTGCTCGTGGAAGAGTTTCTTCGTGCCCAAGTTGATTTTGATATGAAAGGTCGCCGGCTACTAGACGTGCAACAAATCTTTTACAAGATGGAGCCTCGCACACTTTCTGCCGCCTATCAATTCTACTGTAAAAAATCATTGGAAAACGCTCATAGTGCGGAGGCGGATGTAATGGCAACTGTGGAAATTTTGGAAGCACAGGTAAACCGCTATCCTGAGTTGGGTAGCTCAGTGGATGCCATATTAAAAGTGACCGGCGAAGAGCCAATCATTGATTTTGCACGGAGATTTATTTGGGAAAATGGAGTAGAAGTTTTCAACTTCGGAAAATTTAAAGGTAAACCTGTTGCTGAAGTCTTACGAGCGGAGCCACAATACTACGATTGGATGATGAAAGGTGATTTTCCTCAGCATACAAAAAGTAAGCTTACTGAACTATACGCTCGCGCTATGCTTAAAAAAAATGGATAAGCTTGTTATCATACCAACATATAACGAAAAAGAAAATATCGTTTCAATCATCGAGGCGGTATTGTCTTTGCCAGGTTATTTTCATGTATTAGTGGTAGACGATACTTCTCCTGATCAAACGGCTACATTAGTAAAAGAATTATGTAGTTCTTATCCAAGCCGTTTGTTTTTAGAAGAGCGAAAAGGGAAAGGGGGGCTTGGAAAGGCTTATATTCATGGGTTTCGGTGGGCCCTTGAAAAGGGGTATGCTTTTATTTTTGAAATGGATGCGGATTTTTCACACAATCCCAAGGATTTGATTCGGTTGCATCAAGCATGTACCATTGGACAGGCTGATGTTGCTATTGGGTCCAGGTATGTTAAGGGTGGAGGGGTAATTAATTGGCCATTTTCTCGGATCTTATTATCAAAAGGGGCTTCTCTATATACGCGGGTGCTTACAAAAATGAAGGTGAAGGATCCTACGGCAGGATTTGTGTGCTATCGAGCTGCCGTGCTTGCTGAAATTAATTTGGATCTAATCAGATTTGTAGGGTATGCATTTCAAATTGAAATGAAGTATGCTGTTTGGAAATTAGGGTTTAGCATAAAAGAAGTTCCCATAGTTTTTCAGGATCGTACTCGCGGAAGTTCAAAGATGAATAAAGGTATTATCAAAGAGGGAGTAGTGGGGGTTTGGCTGCTAAGTCGCTATGCTTCATCAACAGATTACCGCTCTGCCCAACCTCTGCATTGAGATATGCGAAAAGCCTACTTGCAGCTGCATGGAGCAGTTCTATTAGCCGGAATGACCGGAATCCTGGGAAGACTCATTACACTTAATGAGTTAATGCTTGTCTGCTATCGATTGTTATTCACAGCTATCACCATGTGGGTTATTTTCAATTGGAGAAAAGCTATTCAACCTATTTCCGGATCAACTCAAGCTAAAATATTACTAGCAGCAGTTTTTGCAGCTAGTCATTGGATTACTTTTTATGGTGCTATAAAATACTCAACTGTTTCTATTGCGTTAGTGTGCTTCGCGTTGGTTAGTTTTTTTACCGCCCTGTTAGAACCATTGATACTTCGTCAAAAGATAAATTGGATAGAACTTGGTTTGGGGGTAGTAACCTTGTTTGGCGTTTATTTAATTTTTCACTTTGATACTCGATACACATGGGGTATTATACTCGGGGTCATTTCTGCTTTTTTTGCTGCGCTCTTTCCTATAATCAATAGAGAAGTGCTCAAAAAAACAAATGTGGAAACTTTGCTGCTATGGCAACAGAGCTTTGGTTTTGTTTTTGTGCTTTTAATTATTCCTTTTTACAATTTGTCAATTGGAACCTTTCGATGGATACCCAGTTGGTCCGATATTGGGTGGCTGTTAGTCTTGTCCTGGTTTTGTTCTGTGTGGGCTTTTCAGCTTTCAGGCGCGGCGCTGCAAAAACTTTCTGCCTTCACCATTAATCTAGCCTTTAATTTGGAGCCTGTGTACGGGATTTTATTAGCTTTTTTGGTATATCGGGAAGATCAATTGCTTAATAAGTGGTTTTATATTGGCTTTTGCTTGATTTTGGCTGCCCTGCTAATGCATTTATGGCTAACGCAACACAGGAAAAAGAAGTTTGAAGTAACTTCAGGTCATAACTAGTCATATGAGGCAATTTCCAATTGTACTACTTTTTGGACTTTTTCTATTAACCGATGTTGTTGCTCAAAAAAAATCACTTGATCATACCGTATACGACAGCTGGCAAAGAGTTGGGGAACGCTTAATCAGCCCTGATGGTAATTGGGTGGTGTATGTAAGAGAGGTACAGGAGGGCGACGCTACACTGGTGATCCGTTCGTTAGTGGATAGTAAGGAAATACATTATCCAAGAGGAGTGTCGCCGCAATTGAGTGCTAATGGACGTTTTTTGGTTTTTAAGATAAGGCCGTATTATTCCTCCATTCGCGAAGCAAAAATTAAGAAGCAAAAACCAGAGGAATTGCCAAAAGACTCGCTTTGCATTTTTGAATTGGGAGTAGGCGAAAGAAAAAAAATTCCACAAGTAAGACATTTTAAAATGCCCGCAGAAGAAGAGGGTCTGCTAGCCGTTCACGTAGAGCCTACTGAAAAAGGGCAAGAAAATTCCAAAATAGCTTCATCCTTATTGCTATTGCAGCTGGATAAGGAGATTGAAAAAACCATTCCTCGTGTAACAGAATTTGAAGTTGCTGATAGGGGTGGCGTGATTGCTGGTGAACAAGCAAAAAACCCAAAAGATTCATTGGGCGTCAATCAGGCTTTTTTAATTAGTATGAATCATTCCGATCCCGTTATTATTGCTAAGGGCGGAAATGATTTCCGCTCTTTTGTTTTTTCAAGCGATGGACAACAACTAGTTTTTGTGGCCGAACGAGACGCTCGCCCTAAAGAATTGCTGAAGTATTTTAAGTTATACCATTATAAGACCCATGCAGACAGTGCTACACTTTTGATAGACCGCTATTCACAGGGGATGAAGTTAGGGTTTACTGTAAGTGAATTTGGAAAGCCGCGATTTAGCAAGTCTGGGCAACGACTCTATTTTGGAACCGCACCAATACGAGCAGCGGCGGATACCAGTTTGCCTGAAATTGATCAGGTTAAATTAGACATTTGGCACTATAATGACGATTATTTGCAAACACAGCAGTTGTACAATTTGAAAAGGGATCTTGAAAAAAATTACCTAGCTGTTTTTGATTTTTCAAATCAACAATTAGTTCAGTTGGAATCGCCTGAACTTTCGCAAGTATTGATTCCCGTGGAAGGAGATGGAAAATATGGGTACATCATTTCAGATTGGGGGTACCGTGTTTCCTCGCAATGGACAGGGTTGACCAAAAAGGATATATTTAGTATTCAGCTAAGCACGGGCGATACGCAGCTGATAAAAAGAGGAGTTTTGGGTGTATTTACACCTTCCGCTGTTTCGCCAAGTGGTACTGGATTGGTTTGGTATGATTTTTCGTTAAAACAATACATAGCATGGTACGAAGGAAAATCTACAATTATTTCAAAGACAATTCCTTTTCCATTATACGATGAAGAACACGATTCTCCCGGACCAGCTGACCCCTACGGTATTGCGGGTTGGCTACCTGGCGATACAAGCTTGTTGGTATATGATCGGTATGATGCATGGAAGGTAGATGTTCGTGCAAAGGGGAGGGCGGTGAACATGACAAAGATTGGGAGGATCAAAAAAGAAAACTATCGGTATGTAAAATTAGATCCTAAAGAAAAGTATGTGCTGGACTCTGCAGTGAGTTGTTGGAGGTTTCAGCATCAATTGAACAAATCTGCAGGGATGGCCATGGCCACAAGCGCTGGTGAAAAACTAAATTGGAAACGCAGAGAAGCTGGCGATTTTAGTTTTGGCCCACCGCTTAAAGCAAAACAGGCTGCGATACTTTTATTCACTAAAGAACGTTTTGAGCTCTCTCCTGACCTTTATACCTGGAGATGGGAAGAGGCCTCTTCATTGACTAAAATAACCTCATTAAACCCACAACAAAAAGACTATTGGTGGGGAGGTGCAAGCCTCTACCATTGGAAAGCGTTGAATGGATCAAAGGCAAGTGGAGTGTTATACCTACCAGAAAATTTTGATCGAACTAAAAAATATCCTCTTTTACTTTATTTCTATGAAACACACACGAATACTTTGCATAGTTATATTCCTCCAGCTCCCACAGGAAGCCGCTTAAATATTTCATTCTTTGTGAGCAGAGGATATGTTGTGTTGAGTCCAGACATTCATTATACCATTGGTTATCCTGCCAGGAGTTGTTATAACTATGTGGTCAGCGCTGCTCAACAATTGGCTACTGAGCCTTGGATTGACGCGGCCAATATGGGAATACAGGGTCAGAGTTGGGGAGGTATTCAAGTGGCTCAACTGGTGACCATGACAACTCTTTTTAAAGCGGCATGGGCTGGGGCGCCTGTGGCAAACATGACCAGTGCATATGGGGGTATTCGTTGGGAAAGTGGATTGAACAGACAGTTTCAATATGAAATGACACAAAGCAGAATTGGAGCAACCTTATGGCAGCGGCAGGATTTATACCTTAAAAATTCACCGCTATTTAGCGTGCCCAAAATTTCTACCCCTTTGGTTATAATGGCCAATGATGCAGACGGAGCCGTTCCCTGGTATCAAGGTATTGAGTTATTTACGGCTATGAGACGATTAGGTAAAAAAGTATGGATGCTTAACTACAATGGAGAAGCCCATAACCTTCGCGAAAGAAAAAATCAAAAAGATATTTCTATTCGTCAGCAACAATATTTTGATTGGCTTTTAAAAGGAGAAAGACCCGCACGATGGCTTATCGAGGGAGTGCCTGCTATAAATAAAGGGAAGGATCTAGGACTTGATCTTGTTGATTAGAGTTGACGATCTGCATCAAAACTTTCCAGTTCTTTAGCAACTGCAGTTAGAAAAGTGGCGCCAAGACTTCCATCCACAATACGGTGATCATAGCTCATGCTCAGGTACATCATATGTCTGATAGCAATACTATCTCCTGCAGGAGTTTCCACTACTACGGGCCTTTTCTTTATAGCGCCCACAGCTAAAATGGCTACCTGAGGTTGATTGATAATAGGTGTACCCATCAATGATCCAAATGTTCCTACGTTGGTAAGTGTAAACGTTCCGTTTTGTGTATCGTCTGGTCTTAATTTTCCCTGTCTAGCCGCGTCGGCAAGTTGATTGACCTGCTTAGCAAGCCCCACCATATTGTATTGATCGGCACTTCGAATAACAGGAACAATTAAATTACCCGATGGTAACGCTGTTGCCATTCCAATATTGATATCTTTTTTTATAATGATGTTGTTACCATCAAGTGAGCAATTGATCAAGGGGAACTTCTTGATACACCTTACTATTGCTTCAATAAAGAGAGGAGTGTAAGTAATTTTTGTTCCTTCTCTTTTTTCAAAATCTTTTTTTACTTTTTCACGCCAAAGGACAAGATTGGTAACATCTGCTTCAGTAAAACTAGTCACGTGCGGGCTAGTATGCTTACTCTTGACCATATGATCTGCAATGAGCTTTCTCATTCGATCCATTTCTATTATTTCAACATTCCCGCTTACCACTGGAGAAGGTGTTGAAAGAATCGGAACTGTTGGTGCGGGTATAGCTGTCGTCTGCTTGACCACTACGGGAGGCTGTGTTCTTGAAGACACATATTCCAGAATATCTTTTTTAGTAATACGTCCTTCACTTCCACTTCCCGGAATATTTTCAAGTTCGGTCATTGGTATACCCTCACTTGCAGCAATATTCAAAACAAGTGGGGAGTAAAACCGATTTGCTCCAATAGTAATGGGCTTTTGATTGATAGCAGCAGAAACGGGAGCTATGGGCTGTGCGGTTACCGGTGGTGTGGGGGGTGAAGAGATAGTTGAAGTTGTCTGTTGTGAAGCTGCTGTTTGTATGCGGGCTATCACCGTGCCAATTGGAACAACCTCATTAACCTGGAAAAGTATTTCCTGAATCACTCCTGCTGCGGTACTAGGTACTTCGCTATCTACTTTGTCGGTAGCGATCTCTAAAACTGTTTCATCCAGCGCCACGGTGTCGCCAGATTGTTTGTGCCATTTTAAAATCGTGGCTTCCATTATACTTTCGCCAAGCTTTGGCATCACCAAATCAACTATTGCCATAGTAGGGGTTTAAGTGCAGCAATCGAGAGGCAAAGGTACAGGTTTGCTATTAATCCAACGACTCGGTAAGGATAAACCGGCGCAGCATATCCAGTGCAACAATAGCAGCTTGCTGTGTATTTCGCATACGGTCAAAACCCAACTGCAAGCGATGAGTTTTAATGATTTTATTATTGGCTATTGCTATCCAGACCGTGCCTACGGGTTTATCAGAACTGCCTCCAGTTGGCCCCATAATGCCTGATACAGCAACAGAATAGGTAGTGGTAAGTTGATTTAAAATACCCTTTGCCATTTCCCGAACAGTTTCTTCACTCACTGCCCCATGAGTAGATAGGGTAGAGGGTTTTACGCCTAGCAGTCCTTCCTTGGCTTCATTGGCATATGCTACAACGCCGCCTTTAAAGTAATTGGACGAACCAGGCACAGCGGTTAGCATGCTGGCTATTCTGCCACCCGTGCAACTTTCTGCAGTACTTAGCGTGGATTGCTTTTCCTGTAGAAGTCTGGCTATCACTTCTTCTAATTTTTCATCTTTATCCGAAACTAAATATGCTGAAACCAATGCTTTTAATTGGTTGAAAGAAGTTTCGATTCGCTGACTAAGTATGGGTTGATCTAGGCCAGTGGCAGTTATCCTGAGCTTAACCATTCCGTATTGTGGTAAATAAGCCAACTTAAAATTTCGATCCAATGTTTCTTCAAAATTCACCAGCATTTCTGCAAGCATTGACTCGCCAATTCCCGCGGTTAGCAGTGTTTTGTGAATGATGAAAGGAGTGTTGCAGTTTTTTTGTAAAAAAGGAATAACGGATTCAATAAAAATGTCTTTCATTTCCTGGGGTACGCCAGGAAGTGATATATAAATACGGTTTTCTTTTTGAAAAAGCATTCCTGGAGCGGTACCCCTTGGGTTATGCAAAACAGTACAATTGTCGGGCACCTCAGCTTGCTGTTGATTGCGAGATAGTGAGGCTCCTGGACGTTTGTAGACTTCATTGAAAAGCCATTCTATATGATCTGCAATAGTTTGATCTTTTCGAAGCTTGCCGCCAAAATAGTTACACAGAAGCGGTTTAGTAATATCATCTGCTGTTGGACCTAATCCTCCGGTTAGTATAATAAGGTCTGCCAATGTGGATTCTTCATCTAGCGCTTTGCGAATTTCAGATTCCTGATCGCCAACAGCCACTCTTCTAGCCACACGGACACCAATACCATTCAATTGCTGAGCAATAAAAGCACTGTTAGTGTCAATGGTCTGTCCAATCAGTAATTCATCCCCGATAGTTATTACAGATGCGATAATTTCCTTCACCCTGATTGATTGATTAACTGTAAAATTACCGGTATAATGGCAAACAACAGTAAGGTCCAGCCCAATGCCAGCCCCATTTTTTTGATAAATGAAAGATCTTGGATCAAGGAACGCTTAAGGAAATGTTCAATAGTGTATTGTATTGCCGGTTCCCTTTGGTCATAGCTGTCCCTTTCTTTACTTATAGTTTGGAAGGCAGGGTGCACTTGGATCAGTATTTCCCTGATTTCCCAGTATGAACTATCGGGAAGATCAGGATAGTCAAAATCATTGTCGATTTTTCTCTCCTCTATGATACGCTCAATTTTTTTATAGTGATTGTTGCGTTTTTGCCTCCAGATCACCCAAATGGGAATGATCAATAAAAAATAATAGGACATATAAAGCGCTAACCCCGTCAAGCATAAACATGAAAAAATAATATAGACATTGCTGACCCTCCCTTCTTCGCCCAAATACACTCTGTTTAATAACTGTCCTCCATCTAACGGAAAAATGGGAAGGAGATTTGCCCCATTTAGCATCATCATCAACCATCCTGTTTGTGCCCAACTGATTGTATGGTTAGGAATTAATGGAGTATGATTTCCAAACTGAAATAAAAGCCATCCTAACAAAAACCCAGGAACTGGCCCTGCCAAAATTATCAACGCGGATTGTGATTCGGATAAATTTCGTTTTGAGCCACTAACCATGGCGCCCAAGAACGGAATAAAAAAAATAGCAGTATCCTGATAATTGAAATAACGCATGGCCAACCAATGCCCTGCTTCATGAAAAAATAATATGCTAATCAAAATCAGGAGAAAAAATGGATCAGGAATCATCCAATATCCCGCAAAAAGGTAAATAATCAAACTAATAAAAAGGGAGGCTGGAGTATTTCTCTTAGCTGTGGTTGCAGGGAATTTAGGAAGCATAAACCAAGTTGCAATCAGTTGCCTAACATGCGATCCATACTAACCTTTCCAGGACCTGCAATGAGTAGCACAATATAACCCGCCAGATACAGTGAGGCAAGCTCTGCTTTGCCAAAAAAATCACTATTATGTATCATAAAAACGGCCACGCCCATAGTGATAATTAATGGAATCACTACTAAACGAGTCATCAGCCCTGCTACTAACAAAACCGCACAAAAAAACTCAGCAAATATTACCAAGGAAAGCGAAACAGTTGAACTTAGGTGAAGTGGATCAGGAAAATCTTTGACAACTGTAGTAAATTTTGTCAGTTTATAAAATCCATGGGGGATTATTAAAATACCAAGCGTCAAGCGTAATAATAAAAGAGAAAAAGCAATGCTATTTTCTGAATAGCGCGTGCTGAATAATTTTTTCATTTTTGGCTATTTTCAAAGCTAACTTACATATTTTTTGTTAAAAGCCTCCTAATACATCACTTATCCACAGGTGTTTGCAATGATTCCTTGGCTTCCCTGAAAATAAAACTCAAATTCGCCCGTTAATTGAACTTGTTATGCGATCATTCTTACTAATTGGGCTTTTGTTAATTTATTCCTTGAATGCCCATGCTCAACGTAGTTTGGTTATTCTGGAACAGGATTCACCAGCAGCCTGGGCTATTCAAGCGTATAAACAAGGCCAACAAAACCTGTCCTGTCTGCTACTTACCAGTGCCCGGGGACAATCAACAACCAATGAAAACAGTGCGGTTTCTTCAGTGGCTCTTGATTACTATTCAATTTCTTGCAGATTATCACAAAAGGAGTCTGCAGCTGTGCCTGAAGCCATACGATTTTTGTTGACAAATGGCGTTCCTGCTTGGCGAGATCGAATGCACTTGGACTTAGCTCATTACTTTTTTGAGGAGAAACGCTGGCAGGATGCATTGGAGCATTTCCGTGCAGGGAGCATTAATCATTTAACCAATGAAGAAATAGCGGCCAGCCAATTTGGACAAGCTTATGCACTCTTTTCCTTAAAACGTTACCATGAAGCGCTTCCGCTTTTCAATAGTATTCGTCAGCTGAACAATAGCCCATTTCAGCATGCAGCATTGTATTACACCGGCCTATTGTACTTGAGTGAAGCTAAGTGGGAGCAGGCCGAAAAATGTTTTCAACCACTGACCTCACACTCACTTTATGGTCGCTTGGCCATATTTCATTTGGGGCAACTGCTAGTCAAAAAAGGTGACTTACTAGCTGCTGTTAGTTATCTGGAGGAGCATCGATCTCTCTATGTAGATACGCTTTATCCTTCTATACCATTCAAACAACTGCTGGGTCATGCGTATTATGCGCAAGAAGATTTTCAAAAGGCATTACCCTTACTCACTTCTTATGCAACACTATCTAAGGTGTTGGATAGGGAGGAGCAGTATGAATTATCAGTTACGCAACTACGCGTGGGTCAGTTAGATGAAGCAATTAATGGATTCACTACTTTATTAGGGGTAAAAGATTCTCTTGCAAATTATGCGATGTTTCAACTAGCTGAATCACGATTGCGTCAGGGTGATCGTGTTGGCGCAAAAAATGCTTTCTTTTACTCTTCGCTTAATAATCAGCATCAACTACTAAAAAGTCTTTCTCATTTTTTGTATGGCAAATTGAGTTATGAATTGGGAAATTTTGATGAAGCTTCCAGGGTGTTTGAGTTGTACAATAAAGAAAACATCTCCTCTCCTTACTTGGAAGAGTCTCGAGAACTATTATTCTCTTCATTAGCGGCCAGTGCCAATTTCAAAAGGGCTATGGAGGTGCTAGAACAAGTGAAGCAACCATCGGCCTTGGTTGCTCGTTCTCTTCCCTTGGTGCGTTATGGCCGAGCTGTGGAATTGATCTACGATGGAGAACTTTCTCTGGCCCGTCAATTATTACTTCAAGCGTTAAAGGATAAACCCGATAAAGCGCTGCAACCTCTTCTTTATTTTTGGTTGGGAGAAATTTGCTACCGGCAAAAGGACTTTGATGATGCCGTTCTTCAGTTTAGTAAATACTTGAGTTTAGGTGGACCAACCGTAGGAGAAGCCTCCCGTATTCATGCTTTTTATAATATAGGGTATGCCTATTATGAGCTTAACCAATTCAAGTTAGCATTGCCATATTTTGAAAAAGTTAGTTATGGAGCTGTTGCCGGTAATACCTCTATTGAACAAGATGCTCAATTACGAATAGCCGATTGTCAGTATATGTTAAGGCAATATAAACTTGCAAAAACAGGGTATCAACGCATAGTAGATTTAGACGTTGCAGCATCTCCCTATGCGCTTTTTCAACTGGCTGCTGTGGCTGGCGTAACCAATGGAATTGAAAAAATTAATTTGCTTCGACAACTATTAGAGAAATACCCGACCGGAGAATTTGTAGCTGAAGCTAACATGGCACTGGCAGATACCTATATGGCTGAAGAACGTTTCAAAGATGCCATTCCGGTATTGGAACGTATTTTGAGCGACGCCACAAGTGAATGGCAGCCTACAGTACTCCTTAAATTAGGCGTCATTTATTACAATATTAATGAGAACGAAAAAGCCTTACATCAGTTCCAGCAACTCATTGAAAAATATCCGTCCTCTCCAGAGGCCAGTGATGCATTGGAGGAGTTAAAGGCCGTTTATGTGGAATTAGGCTTAACTACTGAATATACTGCCTACTTGAAAAAGCAAGGATTTGCTGTTTCGGTTCAATTGGAGGATTCGCTTCAATATATAGCGGCTGCACAACTTTTTGATGAACAAGATTTTGATAAAGCTATACCGGCTTTTGTAAAATATCTTGAACAATTTCCAAAAGGCGGTTATTGGGTAGATGCTTCATTCTTGTTAGGGACCTGTTATCAGCAGAAACAACTTTGGACTGAGGCGCTGAGTCAATTTGTACAAATTATACAAAATGCCCAGGGACGTTATTTTAAAGAAGCTATTCTAGCTGCTGCACGGATCAATTTTTTTGAACAGAAAAATTATAGCGCTGCTGCTAATTACTATTTTCAGTTTTTAAGCACCAGAGTAACGGAGGCGGATCGCTTGGAGGCTTACAGAGGTTTATTGCGTTCTTACTACCACCAAAAAAATTGGAGCGAGGCCAGCCGCTATGGCGATTCGCTAATACTGTTAAAAGAAAGGACAACAGAGGACCAAGCGCTTCATGCTTTAGTTGCAGCTAAATTTCAAATTGAAGTTGGAAAGGAAGCGGTGGCGCTCCAACACTTACAGCGAGTTTTGCAATTTAATAAAGCTGGATTGGCGGCAGAGGCTCGCTATGAGATGGCTGCATCGTATTACAGACAACAGCAGTTTAAATTAGCAGAGCAACACGCATTTGAAACAATCAACCGCTCGGGCAGTTATGCATTCTGGGTTACAAAATCCTATCTATTGCTCGGGGATATTTATACTGCTCAAAAGGATCTGTTCAACGCAAAAGCAACTTATCAGAGTGTGCTTGAAAACGCTGTTGATCCTCAACTACAGAAAGAAGCAGAAGAAAAACTGGCACAAATAGAAAATAATAAATTGGGAAATTAATGATTCAGGCACTTCATATTAACAATTGGGTTGTTTATAAAATATATGGAGTTAGTATTGGGCTCCTATTGGTCTTTTTTTCTATTGAAGGGTGGGCCCAGCCAGCACAGGGAGTTAAAAGTGTAGACATCGTCTCTGCTTATAAACCCAGTGTTAGAAAGGTCTCTAAATTTCAATTCCTCCCCAATTTACCAACGCCGGACAACTCCAGAGTTTCGCTGCGTTACGCAATCCCTACCCAAGGCTGGCAGTCTGAATTTAAATTGAAACCAGTAATGCCATTGGCATATCAAACCGATTCATCCAAATTGCACACCACCGTGTATATAAAGGCAGGGTATGGGAATTTGAAATCTCCTTATTTCCGTGCTCATTTCTCAAAAGCCATCGATCAATACACCGCATACGCTATCAGCACTTACCATCAATCAGCTAAAGGGAAACAACTTTTTCAACAATTTGCACATACGGGAGTGTTTATTAATGGGACTAAGAAATTATCCAATAGACCATTTACTGTAGATGGCAACATTGAGTTCAATAGGCAAGCCGTATATAAATATGGTTTCCCGACCGGAGTAGCCATCCCAGCGATTGACTCAATAAAAAATATTGTTACAGAAGCAGGAGGCAGGGTAGGATTTAGTCGCTCTGTATTAACCGATTTTGGTTTAAGTTACCAAGGGGATCTCTTTTTCAACTCCTTTTCCGACCAGGCTGGAGGGCGCGAACTTGCTGTACGGCTTCGTTTACCTCTTCAAAAATTCATTGAGGAAAATTGGTCGATTGGACTTGCCGTTGATCTGCAGACCATTCAACTTAAACGAGAAATCACTTCATTAAGGAATAATTCAATGGGGCTTTTACTTGGAGTGAAACATGCCAATGGGCGATTAAATTTTAATGCTGGCATCAATCCAGTTTGGGATAAAACTGGAGGGCAATTACTTCCTCAAGTTTCAGTTACTTATAAGCTTGATAGCAGCCGCTTGATGTTGGTTGCTGGTTGGGAAGGAAAATTTGTAGTTAACACCTATCAACAATTATTCTCTACCAATAATTGGATCAATATTCCTTTACAGTTGTTCAATACAAAAACCAAAGAGGCCTATATTGGATTGAATGGAGCACTAAGTCCTTATTTTACTTATGCCGTTCGGGGCGCTGGTTTGACTCATCAAAACATGCCCTTGTTCGTGAACGATACCAGTCAGTTGCTGAAAAATGCTTTCAAAGTGGTATTTGAACCTCGGATGGTGCAACTACAGATAAAAGGGGAAATCAATTATCAAATGGGGCAACGCATTCACCTTTATTCTGCGCTCCAACTAAATAAGTTTAATGCTTTGGTGGAACAAGAAAAAGCATGGGGATTACTTCCCATTGAATGGAAAAGTGGAAGTCGCGTGTTATTTGGAAAGAATTTTAGTTGGCAAACCGATTTGTACATCTGGAGAGGAGCACAGTTTTTGCAAACAGGCAGAAAGTTGGATCGGTTAAAGGGTGCTGCTGATCTGAGTACCCAGTTGGAGTTTCAATTTGCAAAATCTTGGCAACTTTGGACTAGGGTAGGCAATATATTCAATCAATCCTACCAACGTTGGGCACAGTATCCTGTATATGGGTTTAATTTCATGGCAGGTGTTGTATTTTCGCCAGATCCAAAAAGAAAACCTTGATACCTGTATTTAGAGAATACCTGGCCCTTACCCATCAGCTTCCCTTGGATGGCTTGGGATATATTCGTGTTCGTAATATTCCCGCACAGCTGGATATAGCGGCCAGAGTAATTGCTTCACCTCGGCAAGAGTTTTATTTTGAATCCACCAATCAAGTTGAGGCGCAGGATTTTTTAAATTGGCTTTCCTCCCGGGATAATCTGCCTGTGTCTATGGTTCATCAACAGTATCTAACGGTGTTGAGTCATCTTAATTCTCATCAGAGTCAAAATGAGTGTTTGTTGTGGAAGGGTATTGGCAATTGGAAACTTGACACTAATCGTTCATTACAATTTACAGCCACCAATGAATGCTTTACTGCTCCGATGACTGTAATAGCAGAGAAGGTCATACGTGAAAATGTGGCGCATTCGGTACAGGTTGGTGAATCTTCAATAGATTCCATAACCATGGCAAAGAACTTGCAACAGCAAAAAGGTAAGTTCATGTTGAAGGGTGGGTGGCTGCTGTTGTTATTTATTGTTGTTGGGGTAGTTTCAACATGGATTTTACTAAGTCAGCAACTTACTCCTGCTATGTTTTCTAACCCTGCTAAGGTCACTCCTGGGCAGGCAACCCCAACGTACAGATCTTGGTAACCAGTAATTCAATGACAACCATTTGTCCGGCCTGCGGATCCAATTCATGGAAATTGGTTTTTGATGTGATTGATTATTCTATCACTAAAGAACAATTTCGATTGTGTGAATGCAATCAGTGCACGTTGCGTGTTACTATGAATGCGCCTGGGGCAGCAGCAATTAGTGGTTATTATCAATCAGCCGAATATATTTCACACTCTAATTCTCGCAAAGGAATTATTAATCGACTGTATCAAGAAGTTCGTAAGATTACCTTTGCGAAAAAAAGTAAATTGGTTAGTGGGCATTTGGGTGGGGGTGTTGGAAACTTATTGGACTATGGTAGCGGTGCAGGCGCTTTTGTGGCACATATGCAAAAAGATAACTGGAATGCCATTGGAATAGAGCCAGCCGCCAACGCACGTTCTATTGCCAAAAATCAATTTGGCGTTGAGTTATTGGATCTTTCTGCTTTTATGACCTTACCCGCTGCGCACTTTGATGTAATAACTTTGTGGCATGTACTAGAACATGTACATGAACTTAACGAAACAGTACAACAATTGCGTCGCTTACTAAAACCTGAAGGCAGGATGTATATTGCTGTGCCAAATTATACTTCATTGGATGCGGCCTACTTTGGTAAGTTTTGGGCTGCTTATGATGTTCCTCGTCATCTTTACCATTTTTCGCCCCCGGCAATGCGTCAGTTGATGAGCAGTAATCAATTAAAGGTTCATGCGGTAAAGCCAATGTGGTTTGACTCATTTTATGTAGCCATGCTAAGCACACAATATCAAAGGGGACGTGTTAACTATGTAAAAAGTGTCTGGCAGGGAATACAAACGTCCATCCAAACCTTGAAAGATGTAGAACGATCCAGTTCCTTAATCTATGAAATTGGTCATTGACCGATTTCAATTTCAAAAAGTACAGGCCACCACTTACCGGTAATATAAAAACGTTTTGTGGCTGAGTGGTAAGCAATTCCATTGGGAACTTCTACCCCGTTGTATTGTTGTTTTGCTTGTTCCCAAAGAGAGGATAAGTCTAATTTCGCAACCACTTCCCCATTGGCAGGGTTGATTTTTAAAATATATGGGGTGGTGTATTGATTGGCATATAAAAATCCGTCTACAAACTCTAGTTCATTAAGATTGTAAGTAGGGCTTCCATTTTCTGTAACCAATTGACTTTTGACTAAGAGCATCCCTTTTGGGTTATAAAAGAAAAGCTCCCCACTTCCGTTTGTTAATAGTAGGTCTTTTCCGTTATTGGAAAGTCCCCAGCCCTCCTTGTCAATGGCAAACTCATTGATTTTTTTAAAATCCAAAGTGTATTGAAATACTTTTTTCTCGCGCCAGGTTAATTGATAAATAGTATCTCTTAATATGGTAATGCCTTCTCCAAAAAATTTTTCATCTAGTTTAATGGCCTTAATGATTTTACCAGTGGTCAGATTTGTCAATAGTAGTCGGGAACTACCATATTGACCAGTTCCTTCATATAATCCTTCGTTCCCAAACTGGAGCCCCTGGGTATATGAGCTTGTATCGTGAGGGTGGACGGCCACAACGGAATAGCTTAGCGGCAGCACTGAATTAGCCACTTTTTGCTCCTCCTCGGCTGTTTTTGGCTGGCAGCTTTGAATCAAAAGCACTAAAAGCCCAGCCAAGGATTGTAAAAAGCACCTCATATTAAAAAAATATTCATACTGAATGCAGCAAATTGACAGACCCGGATGTCTCTATTATGTTGGGTTTACAGGTCGCAACTTCAATCATGCTTATGTAAAGGGCACCCGTTTTCGGGGGCCCTTCTTTCTTTTAAAGATGTATAGCTTCCCCATAAGCCACTTCAATGGCATCTTTCACACTTTCGCTAATGGTTGGGTGGGGGTGAATGGAGTTTAACACCTCATGGTAAGTTGTTTCAAGCTTTCTAGCGGTTACGGTTTGGGCGATTATTTCTGTTACATTGTACCCAATCATGTGCGTGCCCAGCCACTCTCCATACTTTGCGTCAAAAATTACTTTTACAAATCCTTCGGTATGGCCTGCAGCAGATGCTTTACCGCTGGCACTTAGTGGGAATTTGCCCACTTTAATTTCATAACCCGCCTCCTTGGCTTGCTTCTCAGTAAATCCTACAGAGGCAATTTCTGGTACGCAATAAGTACACCCAGGAATATTATTATAGTCAATTGGCTCAGGTTGGTGATTGTACTTTTTTTCCTGATAGGCTATTGCTTCAACACAAATTATCCCTTCTTTACTTGCCACATGCGCAAGAGCCTGCCCAGGGGCGCAATCCCCAATTGCATAAATACCCGGGATAGTAGTCTGTCCAAACTTATCTACTACTATTCTGCCTTTATCTGTTTTTATTCCAGTTTCTTCCAAACCAATCCCTTCTATATTTGCAGTTACGCCAACGGCGCTCAATAATACGTCCGCTTCCACAATCTTTTCGCCAGCAGCTGATTTAATGGTTGCTTTAACACCAGCCCCAGTGGTATCTACAGCTGTTACTTCACTATTGGTAAGAATTTCCACACCAATTTTCTTATACTGCTTCTCCAACTCTTTGGAGATGTCCTCGTCCTCAACCGGAACAATCCTGGGTAGGTATTCTACGATAGTAACTTTTGTGCCCATGCTATTGTAGAAATAGGCAAATTCTACTCCAATGGCCCCGCTTCCCACGATAATCATGGATTTTGGCATTGTTGGCAACACCATTGCTTCGCGATAGCCCAGAATTTTTGTACCGTCTATGGGCATGGTGGGTAATTGTCGGCTTCGGCCTCCCGTGGCTATAATAATATGTTTGGCTTCCACCAGTTGTTTTTTACCATCCTTGTCCGTAACCTCCAATCTTCCTTTGCCAAGGATCTTTCCAAATCCCATAATCACATCGATCTTGTTCTTCTTCATTAAGAATTGAACACCCTTGCTCATTTTATCCGCCACTCCGCGACTTCTCCTTATTACGGCATCAAAGTGAGGTTGTCCGGTAGCTTCAATTCCAAAATCTTTGGCATGTTTGATGTACTCGTTTACCTGTGCACTTTTCAAAAGAGCTTTTGTAGGAATACACCCCCAATTCAGGCAAACGCCCCCTAGGCTTTCCTTTTCTACCACTGCCGTTTTAAGCCCCAACTGTGAGGCCCTGATTGCAGCCACATAGCCGCCAGGACCACTTCCCAATACCAATACGTCGTATGCCATAAGTTGTTTTTTTGTGAATTAACTGTCAGGCGTTTAGGGAGCCGAACAGGCAGCAAAGTTACCTCAAAAGCAAATTCAATCAAAAGTGTAATCTGCTAGGCTTGAACTTAGCGTAAAAAAAATGAGCCTGCTGTCTTTTAAATCACTGATTTCCCTTAACTTTGCCGTCCCAAATTTGTTATATGGCTAGAGTATGTCAGGTCACCGGAAAGACGCCAGTTGGCGGTAATAAAGTGTCCCACTCCAATATTAAGACCAAGCGTCGTTTTCTACCCAATTTGCAGCATAAGCGCTTCTATTTGGCGGAAGAAGATAAATGGATAACGCTTAAATTATCCACTGAAGCTATCCGTACGATCAATAAAAACGGACTTTTCAGTGTGGTGAAGCAATTGAGAGCACAAGGAGAAAAAATTTAACGATTAAACCGTTTCAATCATGGCAAAAAAAGGCAACCGCGTCCAGGTTATTCTAGAATGCACTGAGCACAAGTCAAGTGGCAAACCTGGTACCAGCCGTTACATTACGGTAAAAAATAAAAAGAACAATCCTGAGCGTATGGAGTTAAAAAAATTTAATCCCATTCTCAAGAAAGTTACTGTTCACAAAGAAATCAAGTAATCCAATCCTCTAACTGTATTTAACGCTCCCGTATGGCAAAAGCAGCAAAAACCGCGATTAAGAAAGATCCAAAGCAAGCCGCAGAAGCAAAAAACTATTCTAAGGTTATTAAAGCAGTGCGCAGCCCAAAAACTGGTGCTTATACCTTTAAAGAACAAATGGTTCACAAAGACAGGGTGAAGGAGTTTTTAGCACAGAAATAAAAAAAATAATTTAAGGGACCCCCCTTTTTAGCTGTCTCACTTCGGTCTGACAGCTTTTTTTTTAACTTTCCAACATGGGTTTTTTCAGTAAACTATTTGGTCAAAAAGAAAAGGAAACGCTCTACCATGGCTTGAAGAAAACCAGGGAAGGGTTCTTTAGCCGTTTAGTGGGGATATTAACTGGCAAAACCAACCTTGACGAAGAACTGCTAAATCAATTAGAGGAAGCCCTTCTTGGGGCTGACGTGGGCGTAGAGACTACGGTGCTAATATTAGAGCGCGTGGAAAAGGCTTGCGCTAAACAGAAGTTTTCATCGGCCGAAGCCTTACATGATGTGATTCGAAAAGAAATTGAAGCTGTTTTGCTAGCAACTTTAAATTCAACGAGTTATGATTTTACTTTTGATCCACCAAGTAAACCTTATGTAATATTAGTGGTAGGGGTAAATGGGGTTGGCAAGACAACCACAATCGGCAAATTAGCGTATAATTTCAAAGAGGCAGGTAAGACCGTTTTACTTGGGGCCGCTGACACTTTTCGAGCAGCGGCAGTTGAACAATTGAACATATGGAGTGAAAGGATTGGAGTTCCTATCGTGAAGCAAAAAACAGGAAGTGATCCGGCTGCTGTAGCTTTTGACACTGTACAAAGTGCGCTTTCAAAAAATACAGATGTTGTGCTGATCGATACTGCGGGCCGGCTACACAACAAAGCGCATTTAATGGAAGAGCTTAGTAAGATTAAGCGGGTCATACAAAAATCAATTCCTGATGCACCTCATGAAATTCTCTTGGTGCTGGATGGTTCTACAGGACAAAACGCGTTGGAACAAGCCCGTCATTTTGCAGCAGTCACACCTATTACTGCTCTGGCCGTTACAAAATTAGATGGCACTGCAAAGGGAGGAATAGTATTGGCTATTGCTCATCAATTAAAGATCCCGGTAAAATTTATTGGTGTGGGCGAACAAGCCACAGATCTTTTGATCTTTGATCAGCAATCTTTTGTGGAGAGTTTGCTTGCAATCCCTCCAAATACCCCTTGATGAGAACAGGTCAGTTATATCCCCGAAAAGTAAATATCATCACCTTAGGGTGTAGCAAGAATATGGTGGATAGCGAGGTGTTAAGTGGTCAGCTTATGGCTAATAGCATCGACGTTGTTCATGAAAACACAAAACTAGATCACCAAATTGTGGTGATAAACACCTGTGGATTTATTGACAAGGCCAAGGAAGAAAGCGTGCAAACAATATTGGAGCAAGTGGAACTAAAGAAAAAAGGAAAGCTTGAAAAGGTTTATGTGACGGGTTGTTTGAGTGAACGTTACAAATTGAATTTAGAATCGGAGATTCCAGAGGTTGACGCTTTTTTTGGTACCCTGGAATTGCCACAACTACTGAAAACACTGGAGGCTGATTACAAAGCAGAATTATTAGGAGAGCGTTTGTTGGCAACGCCTAGTCATTATGCCTATTTAAAAATTTCAGAAGGGTGTAACAGAACCTGTTCATTTTGCGCCATACCACTTATGCGTGGCGGACATGTAAGCCGCAGCATGGAATCTTTGATTGCTGAGGCAGAATCCTTGGTGAGTCGTGGGGTCAAGGAAATTATGTTGATTGCGCAGGAACTTACTTACTATGGCCTAGACCTGTATAAGCGAAGGGCGTTGCCTGAATTACTCAACCAGCTTGCCGATATAAAAGGACTTGAATGGATCAGATTGCATTATGCCTATCCTTCTAAATTCCCATTAGAAGTACTGGATGTGATCAGGGATCGCCCCAATATTTGCAAATACCTCGACATACCACTGCAACATGCTTCTAATAATATGCTGCAGGCCATGAAACGACAGATTACGCGAGCTGAGATGGAAGAGCTGCTTTCTACTATCCGAAACAGCGTTCCAGGAATTTGCCTTAGAACAACCTTGATTGTTGGTTTTCCTGGGGAAACAAGAGAGGATATTGAAGAATTAAAAGATTTCTTAACGCAGCAGCAATTTGACCGCGTGGGTGTGTTTACTTATTCGCATGAAGAGGATACAGCAGGCTTTTCATTAGTAGATTCACTTACACAAGAGGAGAAGGAATCCAGGGCGCAGGAAATAATGGAGTGGCAGCAAGATATTTCCTATAAGCTCAATCAGAAAAAACTGGGACAAGAGTTTCGTGTTATTGTAGACAAAAAAGAGGCCGGGCGCTACATTGCCCGTTCTGCAGTTGATTCAGTAGAAGTGGATAATGAAATCATCATCCAAACTCAAAAAAAATTGATACCAGGTCAATTTGTTACTGTACGAATTACCAGGGCCTATGAGTATGACTTGGAAGGCGAACTGATTAGTTAAGTTTGCGATTAGGCAAGGACTTTATCTTCTTTAAGGTGTTTCAAATAAAACCAGCAGCTGGTGACCAGTGAGAACAAGAGGTATCCGGTTACCATTAAGGATGCTTGGGGAAAAAAGGAATTAGACCCAAACCAATCTTGTTGCCAATAGATAAGTCCCAGGCCCAAACAAAATTTTAACAGCTCCCAGCTAATAGCAAATTTGTTTCTATCCATCAACTCGGTTAATGAAAACACATAAATAAAGATAAATGCGCCATACCAGTAGATAAAGGACAAGTTCAATGAATTAATGTACGCAATCGATCCAAATAGATAAGAAATGAATAGTAATAGAAAAATCATTTGTGTCCAGGCCCAAGTGGTAAATAAAGTAGTGGTTCTGGTAGTGTATTTTTCAAACTGGTATATATTTTCAATTTTCTTTACGGGGTAGGCCAGTGCCACATCTTCGGGTCTGTATCCAGTAGGCTTGAACCAAAGTAAAAATTTCTCACTCCATTTTTTAGTTCGCCAACAGTCCAATATTAACAACCGGAGGTGTTGAAAATTAATGCGAATGGGATTCCAGGTACGGGCGGGTCTTGTAACGCCATAGACAGGGGGAACTTCTTTCAATTCCTCTTGAAAAGTTCCGAACAGTTTATCCCAAATAATAAATATTGGAGAAAGGTTCTTGTCCATGTACTCAGGATTGATTGCATGATGGACGCGATGGTGTGAAGGGGTAACAATTACCTTTTCCAACCAACCCATTTTGTTGATATGTCGGGTGTGGTACCAGAACTGCGCAAACAAATGCAATGGAGCTACAATGCTAATCACGGCTTGGGGAATGCCCAGTAGGGCCGCAGGAAGTAACAGAATGGTGAATAAATTAAAGAAAGCAGATATGCTTTGCCTTAATGCACAAGCCAGATTGTATTCCTCGCTACTATGATGGATAACGTGAAGATTCCAAAATAAATTGATCTCGTGACTCCACCGGTGAATCCAATAGCCATTAAAATCCAAAATGATAAAGGTGAAAAAGTAAACAAGAAAAGTATTTTCAATCTTTGTCAGCGCAAAATAGTTTAGAAAAAATGGGTAAATCCCAATGATGATGGTCAGCTCCAATACGCTTTTAGTAACATTAGTAATGCCGGAGGTTAATGAGGAGATCGTATCCATTTGACGCGAAGTGTCAAAACCTCTTACTTTCCCATATAGCGTTTCTATTAAAAGCAGAATCAGAAAGGCTGGCATGGCTATGAGTAAGACTTTCCCGTAGGCCTCCATAGGGGATATTTTACACAATATTACATGGATTAGTTGATATCTTTAGTCCTGCTATAGATGTAAGGCTATCTGCAATGAATCGTTTCTGAACAGTTCTTACTTTTATCATCCATGACCATTACAAGCAAGTATATTTCATATCGGGAAACTGGGTTTTTTAGCCAATTGATCCTTGATTATATCCAAAAGGACCCTGCCTTGTATTCCTTGCCCTTATTTCCTCCTGATCGATTAGGATTGAGTAAAGCAATTATTGAGCGCCAACAATTTGCCACTAACCGACCGGCTATTGTTGCACATTTAAAGGATCAATACCAAGGAATCAAATTGGCTAATCCGGTGCGTGAAAACATTGAAAGTTTATTACAGCCCTCCACCTTTACAATAACCACTGCTCATCAAAATAATCTCTTTACAGGCCCACTTTATTTCTTTTATAAGATTTTGCACGCCATTCGATTGGCTATGTACTGCAAAGTGCAATTTCCTGAACTACACTTTGTGCCTGTATTTTTCATTGGCAGTGAGGATGCGGATTTAGAAGAGCTGAACCATATACACGTGGGCAACCTTACCCATCGGTGGAATACTGAACAAAAAGGTGCAGTGGGTAGGATGAAAGTGGATCAGGAGTTACTCAACCTAATAGATGAGTTAGCAGGAGAGTGGGGAGGATTACCTCACGGCAAAGAGTGGATTGAAATGCTTAAATCATCTTATCAGGAGCAAGATACCTTAGCTCGCGCCACATTACGAATGGTGGATCAACTGTTCGGGCGTTTTGGAGTAGTAGTGATAGATGCTGATGCAAAATCTTTAAAAGAGCTTGGCAAGTCCATTTTTTCTTTTGATTTGGAAGCCGGACAAACTGAGGCGGCTATAAATCCTACGCTCAATCAAATGAAAGAGTGGGGGTATTCCGCTCAGGCTTTGGTTCGTCCAATCAATTTATTCTATTTAAAAGAAGGACTTCGTCAACGAATTGAAAAAGTAAATGATAAATGGCAGGTAGTTGGAACTACAATACAGTTCAACCAGCAACAATTAATGCAAGAGCTGGAGCAGTATCCTGAGCGATTCAGTCCCAACGTAATTCTGAGAGGTTTGTATCAGTCTCTTTTATTGCCTGACATTGCATTTATTGGTGGTGGCAGTGAATTGGCTTACTGGATGCCGCTGATCTCATTACATAAGAAAATGAGTATTCCTTTCCCCGTGTTGATTTTACGGAATTCATTCCTTTTAGTTTCAGCTGAACAATCGGCCAAATTAGCAAAGCTGGGCTTGGAAACCAGACATTTGTTTCAATCAATTGAGAAGCTGCTCGGAGATTGCTACACTGAAGCCGATAAAAAAAATTGTTCACTGAAAGCAGAATTGATTCAGCTACAAGAATTTTATAGGGAACTAGCTCAGAAAGCAGAAGGTGTTGATTTTTCACTCAAAGGTCATGCTGAGGCTATTGGAAAAAATGGAGAAAGGCTAGTAAAAGGAATGGAGAAAAAAATGGCACGCGCAATCAAGCAAAAATATTCAGCTAGAGAAAAAAAATTACTCGCATTGAAAACCGCTTTATTTCCTAATGGGAAATTGCAAGAACGAGTTGATCATATGGGCACTTTTTATGCACAATATGGATCGCAGTTGCTTGATCATTTGCTTGAAGCCAGCTATCCACTGGAGCCTTTCTTTACGATGACAACTATTGATTAATCAAAGGAATTTTCCCAGCCTTCTTCTTTTAGGCGATTTATTTTAGTATTTACTTCCGCTTCCATTCCTTTTTTGTACGCAGCTAGTTTGGTAGAAAGATCCTCGTTGCTGGTACTCAAAATGGCTGCAGCTAAAATTCCGGCATTTTTGGCCGCATTGAGTGCTACTGTTGCAACGGGAACACCGTTTGGCATTTGTAATATGGAAAGAATGGAATCCCAGCCGTCTATAGAGTTTGAAGACCTGATAGGTACCCCAATTACAGGGAGTGTTGTTATTGCTGCAACCATGCCTGGGAGATGGGCGGCTCCACCTGCACCAGCAATAATTACTTTTAGTCCTCTTTCTTTTGCTTTTCCAGCGTATTCCATCATGCGCTCTGGTGTGCGATGTGCTGAAACAACGGTCAGTTCATAGGGAATATCAAAATGATTCAAGATGTCAGCAGCACTTTGCATCACAGTCAAGTCGCTATCGCTACCCATGATGATACCTACCAGTGGCTTCATAAATTCAATTTGAATGCAAAGAAAGGACAATTTTTCGAGAGACGCCCTAGTGGAGAAGTGTTCCTTTTAAACGTAGCAATTCAGTTTCGGCTTGTTTTGCCTGAAATCGGGCACGAATTAGTCTGGTGAATGCATCTTGCAGACTTTTTTGTGCTTCTTTTAATTGGATCAGGGTTGAAGAGTTTAACCGATAGACCTCAAAAACTATTTGAACGTTTTCACGTGCCAACAGCATGTTCTCTTCCTCTAAGCGTAGAAGTTGTAGTGCTGCCTGGTATAGATTATAGGCCTGTACCAGGGCAAGATCAACTTGCTGTTTTTGATTATCAAAGACCAATTGTTCTCTTTTGAGATTCAGTTGTGCCTGTTGAATATTACGACGTGTTATTCCGTTGTTAAAAAGAGGTATACTGGTTGTTATTCCATAGTTGAATCCATTGTTTCTACTGAACAAGGGCTGAAAGGGATTTACAACGGCTTTGTTGTCAAGTAAATTAAAGTTGTAAGTGGAATTGAAATTGAGCATAGGCCATCGATCTGCTTTTTGGATTTTTAGCGCGGAACTAGCCAGGGAAATATTTTTTTGAGCTACTAGTAGCTGCAAATTGGTTTTATCCAGATTTTCTTGCAGATCAACAATGGAAAGAGCGGGCTTAAAGGGTATGGAATCCGTTACTTCAAAATTGTCGACGATGGACCTACCCATAATGGTGTTCAATTCATTTTTCAATTGTTGGAGTGTAGAGAGCTGCTCTAGTTGAGCTGCTTTTTGGGCATTTAGATCTACTTTGCTTTGTAATAAGTCTGGCCTTGTGCCGGCACCAATTGATAATTTATAATCAGCTAATTTAACACGCTCCTGATTGATCTGAATTTGCTCCTCAATGGCTTTAAGTTGTTGTTTTTGTTGTACAATGGCATAATACCCGTTACTGGCTTCTGCAACTGTATTTAATAGGTTATTTCGGACATTCAATTGGCCTAATTGCTGAAGTGCGGCAGCTCTTTCTCGGGTAGCGTAAACGCGAAGTCCATTAAACACAGTCCAGTTCAGCGCAAGTGAAGCATTTGTATTAGCTGATTGGATCCCTTTTCTTTCACGTATAGCCCCATCAGAAAATTTTTGATGTTGATCATTATTATTAAACAGTAATCCAGTAGCAGCGTTTAATCTGGGTAAAACGGCTTCCTGACTAAAAGACTTTTCGATTGCTAACGCAGCGGAATCATTTCTGGCTATCCGAATTCCATAGTTTTTTGATAGTGTTAGCTCAATAACATCTTCCAATCGAAGCAAGGGTAGTTGATGATCTTTTGTTTGTTGACCTGACACCTGCCCTTCACATAGCAAGGAAACAAATAGTAAGCCTAGTAGTGCAGTAATTTTCATGCTGTATAATTAAACAGAGCTAATTAATGATTCAATTTCACTTTTCTTTTTGGGTAGCGACAGATAAGCATAAATTGCCGGGATCACAAAAAGCGTAAGTGCCAGAGAAAAAATGATTCCTCCAACAATTACAATTCCTAAGGGGATTCTGCTTGTGGCTGCTGCACCTAGTGATAATGCAAGCGGAAGGGCTCCTAACGCCATTGCCAAACTGGTCATTAAAATAGGACGGAGTCTTTGACCGGCAGCATAGATCACCGCATCATGTTTTTTGAGCCCTTTTAATTGTTGCTGGTTGGCAAATTCAACAATTAAAATACCATTTTTGGTAACCAATCCTATCAACATGATCATGCCAATCTGAGAAAAAATATTGAGCGTGTGATCAAACGCCCACAAGGAAATTACCGCTCCCGCAATGGCAAGCGGAACAGTAAACATGATGACCAGCGGGTCAACAAAACTCTCAAATTGCGCAGCGAGGATTAAAAAAATCAATATCAACGCAAGCACAAATGCATATAAGGTATTGCTGCTGCTTTCTTTGAAATCACGGGAGGTGCCTGAAAGAGCAGTTGCATAAGTGTCGTCCAATATTTTTTCGGCTATTCTTTCCATTTCCTTCACTCCATCTCCAATTGTATATCCGGGTTGCAAGCTTGCGGAAATGGTAGCAGATTTGAAACGGTTAAAATGATAGATGGAGGGTGGGCTATTAGTTTCCTCGGTCTTAATTAAGTTGTCCATGCTGATCAACTCCCCACGATTATTTCGCACAAACAGAAGTCTGAGGTCGCCGGGATCATCTCTTTCAGTTCTGCTAACCTGACCTATTACGCTGTATTGCTTCCCATCCTTAGTAAAATAGCCCATTCTTCGATTACTATAGGCTAATTGCAGTGTTTGTGAAACGTCAGCCACACTTACCCCCAAAGAAGCGGCTTTTAAGCGATCTATTTCCACTCGAATCTCCGGTCTGTTAAACTTTAAATCAACATCAGGACTTTGTAGAATTTTGCTATTGCGGGCTTCTTCCAACAAAAGAGGGAGAGCTTTTGTTAATTTCTCAAAATTATTATGCTGGATCACAAAAGCAACAGGTTGTCCACCACGACGATTCACAGAAATGGTTTGTTCTTCAATCACAAAACCCCGCCCTTCATTGAACTTGCCTAAGTTTTTAGTGATTGATTTTGCAATTGTGGATTGATTTAAGCTACGCGTGTTTGGATCAGTAAGCATCACCCTGACAAATCCAAGGTTGGCATTGCCAGTTCCCATGAATCCAGGCGCTGTCATACTAAAGACCATTTTTCGGTCAGATACAGAGTCCATAACCATTTCGGTAACGCTTAACACATACCGATCCATGGCGTCAAACGCAGTTCCCTCTGGTGCTGTTAATTGTATTCGGAATTGGCTTCGATCTTCTAAAGGGGCTAATTCAGACTGAAGGTTTGAGCCAATAAAATAGATGGATGTCAAACAGACAATGATAATCAGAAACGCCAGCCATTTTACCCGCATGAAGCCCAATAGTAATCGTTGATATCCATTTTCCATTCCCCTAAAAAAGGGTTCTGTCCAAATATAAAAACGGGAATGGGCGGATGGGTTTTTTCGGGTCAGTTTTACATTTAATACCGGGGTAAGCGTTAGAGAAACAAAAGCTGAGATCAACACAGCTCCGGATACCACTACGCCAAACTCTCGGAACAACCTACCTACAAATCCTTCTAAGAAGATAATAGGCAGAAATACAACAGCCAAAGTAATGGAGGTGGCAATAACGGCAAAGTAAATTTCTTTAGAACCTTCCAGTGCTGCTTGCCACTTATTCATTCCTTTTTCAATTCGTTTATAAATGTTCTCGGTTACCACAATTCCGTCATCCACAACAAGCCCTGTGGCCAACACAATGGCAAGCAAGGAGAGAACATTGATGGTGAATCCCATAAGGTACATGATAAAAAAAGCACCAATTAAGGAAACTGGAATATCAATTAAGGGGCGTAGTGCAATGATCCAATCTCTGAAAAATGCATAAATGATCATCACTACCAGTAAGAAAGAAATCATTAAGGTTTCCCTTACCTCTAAAATAGATTTTTTAATAAATCGTGTTTGGTCCATGCCCACATTAAGCTGTATATCAGCAGGCACATCTTTTTTGATTTGTTCTAGTCTTTTATAAAATTCATCTGCAATAGCTACATAATTGGAGCCAGGCTGGGGAATCAGCGCTATAGAAATCATGGGAATGCCATTACCGCGCAGTAATGTTTCCTCATTCTCTGGACCTAAGGTGGCCTCACCCACATCGCTTAAACGAATTTCATTACCAGCTGTATTTTTTACAATTAGATTATTGAAATCATCTTCAGTTTCAAGTTTTCCAAATGTTCTTACTGATAATTCTATTGCACTACCATATATTTTTCCGGCAGGGAGCTCGGTGTTTTCTTTGGTCAATGCATTTTGAATATCATTCACCGTTATTGAGCGAGCAGTCATTTTATTAGGATCCAGCCATATACGCATTGCGTATTTCTTTTCACCCCAAATTTGAACACCACTTATGCCAGGGATTGTTTGTAAACGTTCAACCAACACATTGGTAGCAAACTCAGTGATCTGTAGTGGATTTCTGATTTCACTTTGTACAGTCATTGAGATAATAGACTCTGAACTGGCATCGGCTTTTGAAACCACAGGTGGGGAGTCTAAATCAGCAGGTAAGGAACGAGCAGTCTGTGATACTTTATCTCGGACATCATTTGCTGCAGCTTCAAGGTCTATCCCCAGCTCAAATTCTACGTTGATATTACTTGTTCCATTACTGCTTGATGAAGTGATATTCCGAATTCCGGCAATTCCATTAATAGCCTTTTCGAGTGGTTCGGTTATTTGTGTTTCTACAATATCAGGATTGGCACCAGGGTAGGAGGTTCTGACGCTGATATTTGGAGGGTCGGTTGCGGGATAATCTCTGACACCTAAAAATTGAAACCCTATTACGCCAAATAGAACAATTAAAATGTTCATGACCACGGCCAGCACAGGCCTACGAAGACTGAGCTCAGCAATATTCATGGTTGAGGGGTAATGATTTTTTGAATAGTGATTTTGCTATCAGGGCGAATACTCATTAATCCGGTTACCAAAACAGTGTCTCCAATATTTACGCCGTCAATAACCTGAATTTTATCTGCATTTCTAACCCCCGTAATCACGTCCTGAAATACGGCTGTCCCATTCTTATATAACACAACCTTCTTGCCTCTTGCTTGTGGCAATATTGCTTGTGCAGGAATCATTTTAGCTCCAGGATCTGGATCAAAGTTGATACTGATCTTTGCAAAACTGCCAGGCAGTACAGGTGCAGTTGACTTGTTTAGTTGTGCTCTTACCAATAAACTTCTACTATTCTCAAGGATGGATGGGGCAATTGCAATTATTTTTCCAATTAAGTGTTTTGAATTTCCGGCCGTTAATAATGTAATTGTTTGACCTATATGAATACGACTTACATATTTTTCCGGGACAGAAAAATCTACTTTAAATACAGTTGTTTGATTTAGCTGCGTAATTATCGTGCTGGGTGTAACATAGGCCCCAATGCTTATATTTTTTAACCCAATCCGCCCACTGAATGGAGCTTTGATCTCAGTTTTTGCTAGCTGTGTCTTGATTATTTCAATGTCTGCCTTCAAGCTATTGACCTGCAGCAAGCCAAGGTCATAATCTTGTTGGCTGATTCCTTGAACCTTTAAGAGTTGTGCTTGTCTTTCTTCTGTCTTTTGGGCTAGTAATAATTGGGTCTCTGTTTTTATTAGTTGTGCCCTTATGTCCCCATCATAAATCTTTGCAAGCAGGGCGCCTTGTTCTACTACTTTCCCCTCCGGCAACTGCAAGAATACTATACGCCCAGACATTTCTGGATGTATTTCTACGGATTCATTGGCAATGATAGAACCCGGCACTTCAATAGTTTCAGCAAAAGACTCAGCGCGTACAATAAATCCTTGTACACTAATTGATTTGCTTTTTTCTTTGGATCCTTTTTCAGTGCTAAAACTGCTCTTGTCCTTATTTTCACAGGAAAGAAGTAAGATAGCAAGGGAGATTAGGGTTATTAGGTAGAGTTTTCTCATGTTTGGTAGTAGTTACGGTCTTTCCAACAAATCTATACATTAGACGAGGCTGTCTTTATTTTCTTTTGTATCACTCAGGCAGCGAATACTGTTTTTTAAGAAGTGAGCGGTTTCATTAGCATTTTCAGGCTTTATATTTAATCGGGTAACATGACCCATTTTTCTGCCGGGTTTTGTGGTTTCCTTACCATACCAATGAATGAAAGTGTCTTGGTCGGTGATTGAATCTGCTCCTTCTAGCTTAGCTATTCCACTATAGTTTGGTGCTCCAATGATGTTGACCATGATAGACGATTTTTTTACATGGGTGGGGCCCAATGGTTCTTTTAAAAGGATCTGCCAAAGCATTTCAAATTGGGATGTAGCTATAGCCTCAATGCTATGATGCCCACTATTATGCACGCGAGGTGCAGTTTCATTAACCCAAATCTTTGCAGACTGATCAACAAAAAGTTCTACTGCAAATAATCCCGGAGATTGGAATGCGTTAACCAGGTTGGTTGCTATTTCAATTGCTTCTTTTTGCAAACTTGGAGACAAACGGGCCGGGCAAATTTGGAAGTCAAGCAAATTAAGTCTGGGATCAAATACCATTTCTACAGGAGGAAATACAGCTATGTTCTTCGCTTGATCAACTGCAACCTGAACAGCTATTTCATGCTTAATCTCTGTCATTTTTTCCAAGACAGCAGGAGCGTCAAATCCTTTATGGATATCGTTTATATCGTAGAGTAATTCCACTCCTTTCCCATCATAGCCACCAAGGCCCACTTTGTGAACTGCTGGAAAAAAATCTATTAATTTAACTAGTTCTTCTCTGGAATAGGTGATAAAAAAATCAGGTGTGGGTATGGAATGTTGTTGATAAAACTCTTTTTGAGAAATTTTATTGCTGATCATTTTCAGCACTGAAGGTTTAGGTATTACTGTAATTCCTTCTTCTTCCAGCTTCTCCAGGGCTTCTACACAAACCTGCTCTATTTCAATGGTAATGCAGTCCAGTCCTTTGCCAAAGGAATACACCGTATCATAATCTCTTATATCACCTAAAGTGAAATGATCGCAAAATGGATATGCCGGGCAGTTTTCTTGATTTTCAAGAACATAGGTTTCTGCCTTAAATTTTGCAGCTGATTCCAACAGCATGCGACCCAGCTGCCCACCCCCAAGTATACCAACTTTGGTCATTTGACAAAGATAACTGAGCCAATAAAATAATTTACTTTTGCTTTATGAAAACAACGATTGCAGGCCCGTTGTCCACCTCTGAGACTACGGACTTTTTACCTTTGGAGGGAACGGACTATGTTGAGTTTTATGTCGGAAATGCAAAACAGGCAGCTCATTATTACATGAGCGCTTTTGGATTTCAGGCATTGGCCTATGCGGGCCCTGAAACAGGTATCAGAGATCGTGTAAGCTATGCTGTACGGCAACATAAATTAACTTTTGTGCTTACCACCCCCTTGAAATCCGATAATCCAATCGCTGAGCATATTTATAAGCATGGCGATGGGGTAAAAGCACTTTCACTTCGTGTTCAGGATGCAGCCCAAGCATGGGAGGAGACTACAAAACGGGGAGCTTTGTCTTGTATGGAACCTCAAAAAATGCAGGATAAAGATGGAGAAGTAGTGATGAGTGGGATTCATACTTATGGGGATACTGTGCATTTATTTATAGAACGGAAGAATTATCACGGCGCATTCTTACCAGGTTATCGCCCATGGTCAAACCCCTATTTTCAACCAGCTGATTGTGGGTTGCTCTATGTTGACCACTGTGTGGGAAATGTTGGGTGGAATCAGATGAATAAATGGGTTTCTTTTTATGAAGAGGTTCTTGGTTTCAAGAATATATTATCCTTTGATGATAAAGACATTTCCACTGAGTACTCCGCATTGATGAGTAAGGTCATGAGCAGTGGCAATGGGTATGTTAAGTTTCCTATTAACGAACCGGCTGAGGGGAAGAAAAAAAGCCAGGTTGAAGAATACCTGGAATTTTATAATGGAGAAGGATGTCAGCATGTGGCCATGGCAACAAATGATATCATTCAAACCGTAACCGAACTCAAAAAAAGAGGTGTGGAGTTTTTACAAGTTCCAACCAATTACTATGACACTTTGCTTGATCGGGTTGGCTCCATTGATGAAGACTTGACACCACTTAAGGATTTAGGCATTCTGGTGGATCGGGATGATGAAGGATATTTACTTCAACTATTCACTAAGCCAGTAGAAGACCGTCCTACATTATTTTTTGAAATCATTCAGCGCAAGGGCGCTGTTAGCTTTGGCAAGGGTAATTTTAAGGCGTTATTTGAGGCCATTGAAAGAGAGCAAGAAGCCAGGGGAAACCTGTAGTTGATTGCTCCTTAACCGATATCCCCTTCGTACATTCGTGGTATGCAACGCTGCAAGCTTTTGCTGCTTTTGTTTTTCTATTGTTCAATACAGGGTTGGGCGCAAGCTGGATATAATCATAGTGCCGGCCCAACTGCATCTTATCTTTCCTTTGTCGATTATCAAAGAAGCTTTCCTCGTCCACAAGAAGCAATGCAGCGAAAGTTAGATACACTAAAAAAACAGTTTGTTGCAAAAAAGTTGAAATGGCCTGTTGCACAAATATATATTCGATCATTTAAGTACGACAGCCATCTTGAAGTATGGGTAAAGCAAACCAACGAATCTGTTTTTAGTTTATTTAAAACATACCCTGTTTGTGCCCTGGGTGGTTCTTTGGGTCCCAAGCGCGTACAAGGAGATTACCAGGTTCCTGAAGGGTTTTACTATATCAATGAGTTTAATCCGTTCAGTAATTACTACTTATCCCTTGGTCTAAATTATCCCAACGCCAGTGATCGTATGTTGAGCGACTCCAGTAAGCCCGGTGGAGACATTTATATTCATGGTAGTTGTGTAACGGTGGGTTGTATTCCAATTACTGACCAACAAATAGATGAGTTATATATTCTGGCAACATTTGCTCGGGATGCGGGTCAAGACTTTATACCGGTTCATATTTTCCCTTGCCGGTTTGATGTGCCAAAAAGTAAGGCCTATTTGGATGAGTTGACTAAGGATGATCCGGTATTGTTTAGGTTCTCTGAAAAACTAGCGGATGCATATTTTTATTTTGAGAAGAATAAAAAACTACCCATTGTGATGATCGCTGAGGATGGACAGTATTATATCAATGACGCTCCGCGTACTGCTTCCGCTACACGCTCAGCTATTTCTGCCTCTTTACCCACTGGAGAAATTACTGCTTCCTTGCCGCGATCATTGCCTTCCAAACGTGTTAGAACTATAGTCAAACTTTCTGAAGTAGTAGACCAATGGCCTCAATTTCCTGGAGGGATAACTGCGTTTAACGATTATTTGGATCAGACCTCCTCCAGTATGCGGATTTATTTACCTGCTGGTTTTGTAAAAGTTTATGTTCAATTTGAGTTTGTAGTAGATAGGGATGGAGTCCCCGTTAACTTCAAAATAATAAAAGGACTTGCGAATAACCTCAAATTAGAGGCTTTGTTGATCGAGAAGCTAGAGCAAATGTCCATTTGGAAACCTGCAAAACTGAATGGGGTGCCTGTGGCAAAAAAACTTACTCAAACACTTGTTCTTCAAAAATAATTATCATGCCAATCAATCGTAATGTACAGACCTTGGATGAGTTTACCATACAACAACTGCGTGATTTTCCTCATGCAACAGGCGAACTATCAAACCTGCTGCGTAATATTGGTTTGGCGGCAAAGCGTGTGAATGTAGAGGTTAATAAAGCTGGTTTGGTAGACATCTTAGGGAATGCAGGCACTATAAACGTGCAGGGTGAGAAAGTAAAAAAACTCGATGTATTTGCAAATAATCAGTTTATCAAAGTGCTGCAGCATGGAATTAGTTGTGCAGGAATTGCCAGTGAAGAATTAGAAGATTTTGTAGCCTTTGATGACGAAAAAAGTATTCATTCTAAATACGTTTGCTTGTTTGATCCTCTTGACGGGAGTGGCAACATTGATGTAAACGTTTCTATTGGTACCATATTTGGGGTATATAGACGTGTAACTCCTGTAGGTACGGTGGTAACCAAAGAAGATTTTTTGCAGGCAGGGAGTCAACAAGTTGCGGCTGGCTATATTGTATATGGTTCTTCAACCATGTTAGTGTATGCTACCCGAAGAAGTGTAAACGGCTTTACACTGGATCCCTCTATTGGGGAGTGGACGTTAAGTCATCCTGATATTCGTTGTCCAGAACGTGGAAAGATTTACTCTGTTAATCATGGAAGTTATTTTGAATTTGAGAAAGGTGTTCAAGAATATATTAAAGCTTGTCAAACCAGGCCAATTGCATCGGGCGGGCCTTTGCGCCAGCGATATGTTGGAAGTATGGTTGCAGACGTGCATCGAAATTTAATCAAAGGAGGGATTTTCATGTATCCTGGCACCAGCTCACGTCCTGAAGGAAAACTTAGATTATTGTATGAGTGCAATCCTTTTGCCTTTATTGTAACGGTGGCAGGTGGGAGGGCTACCAATGGCCGTATTCGAACCTTAGATATTATACCCGGTTCCTTACATGAACGTTGCCCATTCTTTGTTGGAAGTGTAGGCATGATGGATGATCTCGAAAAAAAATTAGCAGATGAGCGAACCCATAATTGAAGTATTAGATCTTCAGAAACGATACGGAAATGTTGATGCGGTCAATGGAATTAGTTTTTCCATTTATCACGGCGAAATATTTGGACTACTGGGCCCTAATGGTGCAGGGAAAACCACCACGCTGGAGATCATCGAAACACTAAAGGAAAAAACAAGTGGGGCTGTTAAAGTGTATGGATACAATATTGACAGAGATGCAGCGGCTATTAAGCAGATCATTGGGGTGCAGTTACAAAGCAGTGGGTATTATCCGGGATTAAATCTGGAGCAATTATTGGAGTTGTTTGCTGGCCTATATAATACTCAGATCAATCCATTGCAAATTCTTTCTTTGGTCAATCTGGCCGATAAAGCAAAAGCCAAAGTAAAAGAATTAAGTGGTGGCCAACGCCAACGGTTTTCCATTGCTACAACATTGGTCAATAATCCAAAGGTTATTTTTCTGGACGAACCAACCACGGGTCTTGACCCTCAAGCGCGCAGGAGCCTATGGGAGTTAATCCGTACCATTCGTGCAAGCGTAACTACCATTGTCCTCACCACTCATTATATGGATGAGGCAGAATATTTGTGTGATCGAATTGCCATCATGGATCAAGGAAGGTTAATTGCTTTGGATTCGCCTGATGCACTAATCGATCAATTATTGCAAGGGGGTTTTGAAAGAAAAAAAGATGTAAAAGCAGCTACCCTCGAAGATGTATTTATTGCACTCACCGGGCATAGTTTGGAACCTGCTCTATAAGGTTAGGTTGGCCCAACGTTCACGGTCAACTTCGGCCACCAAAAAGATACTGCCGAAAACTATCAGTAAATCATTGGGCATCGCGCATTGCAATGCAGCGGCTATAGCATCGTTCACATGCTCATGTGTGGTTCCTTGCAATTGTTTTTTTGCTGCCAATGCAGTTAACATTGTTGCCGGCATGGCTCTTGGAAGATGAGCTTGTGTGAAATATAAAACAGCTTGTTTAGGAAGTATATCAAGTACGCGCTCGCAATCCTTATCTTTTGCCATTCCTAATATCAAATGCAATTTATTGAAGTGAATGTGTTGAAGTTGAAGTAGTACTTGTTCTATGCCATCAGCATTGTGCGCTACATCCAGTACCAACTTTGGGTTTGGTCTAATTTCCTCCCACCTGCCCAGTAGCCCAGTACTCTTCTTGGCATGACTTAATCCTTTGTGTAATGCAAGGGGAGAAATCGCAAACCCTGCCTTTGTTAATTGCTCCACCGCCGATAAAACAGTTATCAAATTAGTGCACTGGTAAATTCCAGTAAGATCAAGTTCAAAGAGTGTTTGGGATTTTACTGAATTGACCTTGATAAACAACTTATCTTTTTCCCAATAAAAATGATCTATGGTATGGGCGTTTTCAGCCAAGGTAATAGGAGCGTTTAGTTGTGTTGCCTTTTCAAGAAAAACAGGCCAAGACTCTTTTTGCATTTTTCCAATTACCACAGGGACTTTGGTTTTTATTATACCTGCTTTTTCAACCGCTATTTTTTCCAGACTATCCCCTAATAATTGCATATGATCCCACCCAATGTTAGTTATGATTGATAGGGTAGGTGTAATGATATTTGTGCTGTCTAATCGTCCGCCTAAACCCGTTTCGATAACCGCAATATCAACTTGTTGCTGCGCAAAATAATCATAGGCCATAGCTACGGTTACCTCAAAGAAACTGGGATTAATGGACTCGAAAAGTGGCAGCAATCTTTGCGTGAATTCAACTACATCCTGTTGGCTGATTAGTTGACCGTTGATTTTTATGCGTTCTCTAAAATCAACTAAGTGAGGGGAGGTGTAAAGCCCTGTTTTATACCCGGCTTCTTGTAAAATGGAAGCCAGCATATGGCTTACTGAACCTTTTCCATTAGTGCCAGCAATGTGAATGGACTTGAATTTGTGCTGAGGATTGTTCAGTGCATGGCACAGCGCTATGGTATTATGAATATCTTTTTTATACGCAGGCTCGCCAATACGAGAAAATTCAGGGAGTTTCTCATATAAAAACTGCAAGGTTTCTTGATAATTCATAAGTAAACCTAAACTTGCTAGTTAATTCTGAAATTAAATTGCACAGTTACCAGGGATTCATGGTCGCTTACATCAAATCGAATTTTTTCTAAGTATTGTACTATTGCTTGTCGATAAGTGGATCCTGTTGCAGTAGATCCTTTGGCGAAGTTGACAAATCTGCCAGTTCCATCTGGCGACACAGCAATATTAACATATAGTGTGGCCTTGTTTAACTCGCCCTCAAAGGCGTAGCTTCTAACAATTTTTCGATCACCACGTGTTACTCGTGGCCCGTTTCCTGCACCAATTCCTGTTCCAGAACCTCCCCCTGATCCTTCGCCAGCACCACCCCCTGCACCATTTCCTTTGCCGGTTCCCCATCCATTTCCAGCTCCACCTGATCTCTCAAAGTCTATGGCTTCATTCCCTCCAGCCCCAGTTTTTTGATTGGATTTGCCCATTACAGCTTTTGCTTGTGGAGGAGAAGGAGGCTCAATATTAGGTTTAGATTTTGTCTTTGGACTATTGGATGTCAGACTTTTAGCATTTTTATTTTTTTTACGATTATGAGTAACAGCTGTCTGAGTGCTCAATGGATCTGTTTCCACTTCTTTGGATAATTGTTGCTCACCCGGGTCTTGAGAATTGGGTTGCGCAAGGCCAGGCTGTTCCGGTGAGGCCAGCGCTTGGCCACCACCACCGCCACCATCTTGAAATGGAGCTGGAGGATCCGGAGGCCAGTTCACTTCCACATCCACCCCATTGATGGGTGCATCTTTTTCAAAAGAGGGTAGTTTCCATTTGAACAGAAAAAGCAGAAGGATGAACAACAAAACAACAAGGGCTGTATAGTTGATTGCTTTTGTTGAGTATGAATTTTGCCGGTCGAGCATGAACAACAGGGTGGTTAAGCGAAAATAAGTGATATGTCAGAAACCTTAATGGATCAGTTTTCAGTGATTTGATAAAACGAATGCACCCTATAGGAATCGTTAATATTGGGTTTAAATTTTGGTTAAAATATCAACGAGCAAAGTCCAATTGAATATTTCCTTTGATCCTTTCAATAGGGGGATTAAAATAGCCAAATTGTAAGGTTGGAAATTCTTCCCTTAAGCGTTGCTGCATATTTTTAACACCCATAGCTTCACCGGTATCGGTTATTCCTATTTTTCCTAAATACCAATCCGGGTCTATGTTGAAGTTTCTCCATTGAATCATTTTCAGATTGGTATCCCGAATCAATTTTCTCAATGCTTCTACTTCTTCTACCGAATCAGTCATGCCTGGAAAAACAAAATAGTTAAGCGAAGTCCAACCTCCAAAAGAGCTTACCACTTTTAGACTCTCAATGATATCTTCAAATTGGTAATTGTTAGGTCGGTAATAGGAAGTATAGATATTTTTTCTTGCGGAGTTTGTACTTACACGAATAGAATCTAATCCTGCTTTACAGAGGGCTCGTACGGCATCAGGATTTGAGCCGTTGGTATTGATGTTAATGCTTCCCTTTGTAGTGTGCTTTCGAATTTCTAAAATAGCGGCTCTGATTGTTTCCCACATTAACAAGGGCTCCCCTTCGCACCCTTGTCCAAAACTTACAATCGGATAGGGTGCTGATGTAAGATGTGGCACTGCAAACTCTACAATCTCCTCAGGTAAGGGCTTAAACTGTAAGCGGTCTTGAGTGGATACAATGGGCTCCTCATCTGGTTGTAGTGAAATACAACCAACACAATTTGCATTGCATGCAGGAGATACTGGAATGGGGCATTCCCACCTGCCTAATGATAAGTTACGTGCCGCAGGGCATTGATAAGTTTGACAGCAGTTATCCATCAAATGCTTGACCAACCGATTATGGGGATAGGTTTGCAAAAGAGTGTGGGCCCCTTGCTTTATTTTTTTTTCATCATACCCATCACAGTCTTGTCTTATATCTGATTCAATTCGAATGGCAGGAACCAAAAATTGATCATCTAGCCAACCTGCAGCCGTATAACAGAATAGTGGCAGAGTAGGGGCTTCTGCTGAGGTCTCATAAGCTGCAAGATAATAGCCAGTATGTGCTGGGGGTAGAAAGGCAGCAACGGCCCAGCCTTTTTCACACAAACGCATGTTGCCGGTAATTACATCTATTCCAATTCCTTTTCTTCCAGGAAGTTCATATAAAGAACCTCCTGAGGGCAGTGGAATCCAGTCTTCATTTGGTACTTGCAAGGCATCCCACCCCGATCTCCCTGTGGCATATAGGGTTTGATCTTCAAAAATGTTCCCTTTCCCGTCCGAGTACAACAAGAATGGCGTTTTCATAGCTATTTATTTTGTTCAAATCGAGAAAAGCAAAATTGATTGAATTCGGCTGTGTTAAAATGAACTGGCAAGTTTACAGCATGCTGAATAAAACGGTTATTGTAAAAATTTAAGGTAAGAATAGCATCTCTAAGAATTACCTGTTCCAATTCTTTCCAAGAATAAGTGCGGGCAGGGAATGTATTGAATTTGATAGTGGTCGAAGAAAACAAAATGGTTATGGGACGAATTGCCTGGACAAACAAAAATGTGAGGCCAATCATTCCTATTCCCGGAAGCCAATAATAATTAGCCAACCAATTAACTGCAAAAGAAAGCCCAAGGATCATGAGCAGCCTAGATAATTCGTCTAGAGGAGCTTGTTCTTTTCTTTTCCAGATAAAAGAAAAGAACATTAACATTAAAAAAGGAGCAACCAATTGAACAATTTTGCTGAATTGGTTAGCTGCTAATAAAAGGTAAATAAGAAACAAGGCATTGACGGCTAGTAACAATAACTGCAGTCCCTTGATCAACCTTTTACTTTCGGCTTGTATGGAAAGTGAAAATAAGATGGGGTCTTTCACAGGCGTTTAGGTTTCAGTTAAAATCAAATCGTGTAAACTACGTAATCCTATTGTTTTACTGCTGGTAAACCCTTCTGCATAATCAACGCCGATTCGTTTGCCTAATAATTTTGCTCTGGCTACTATTGCATCGAGAAACCCCTTTTTGGAGATATAGGTTTCAGGTTCATCATTACAGTTTGTTGGATTGTAAAATTGCGTTTGATAGGCTTGAATTGCACTCATACGTTGCTCAAAAACTGCACTGATGTCTACGATAAAATCAGGCTCCTGAAAGCGATCTTGAATATAATGTAGCACATAAGAAGGACGCCAGCGGGGTTGTGGATTGCTGTTGTGGTCAGTAGTGTTAATTTTTTCAAGACCTGCTAAGAAGCAACTATCTGCAACCAGCTGGCCAGCCTTGCCGTGGTCAGGATGCCTGTCCTCGGTAGCATTAGCCAATACTATGGTGGGTTGGTACTTGCGAATAGCACGGATCAACTGAAGTTGGTGCGCTTCGTCATTCATAATAAAGCCGTCTCTCATCCTAAGATTTTCTCGTGCGTGTACCCCCATAATTATTGCTGCCTTGGCCGCTTCTTCGTATCGGGAATGAACAGTTCCGCGTGTTCCCAGTTCGCCTTCGGTTAAATCAACTACGGCCACTGTTTTGCCCGATTTGATTTCCTGAATTAACGTACCTGAACAGCTCAACTCTACATCATCTGGGTGTACACCTACGGCTAGGATATCAACTTTCATTACTATTAGTTTAGTGTCTGTAAGGATTATTAAACCAAGTTCCATCAATTTCTCGAACAATGCTTTCGATATCTCTATCGGTCCTGTTGTTAGCCAGATCCCAATCCTGCTTTAGGTTCCCTCCAAAGAAAAAAGCTATGGTTTGATAAAGTCGGGCATTAAGACTCCCTTTAAATTCTTGAAGGATCTCATAGCAATTATTGCCTGTTTGTCTGTTAATCAACTTCATTAATATTTTTCCCTGGTATACGGATAGATTAGTTAGGGGTTCGGTGAACTGATTGCGAAGTTCCTTCTCTCTTACCTTTATCAGTTCTTTTCTTTTTCTTTTAGTCTCAACACCCTCCAGTTGAGCATTTATTTGATTGATGGTAGTTCCTGCAACACGGGCGTAGGGATAGGTAACGTACACTGCGTTGCGTAATCGATTCCAGGCTTTGATGTGTTTACTTAGCTGTTCAGGAGAAAGGTTGGAGATCCAAACCATATCTTCCTCTCGATAACTCATAATTTCATTTCGGTACCAAATAGCAGGAACTAATACGGTGTCATTAGGGCCCCACCTTTTCATGATCTCTTCTAATGGAGGTATAGGTTTTATGGAGTCCGTTTCCGGGAAAGATGGATATTGTTGACCAATCAGGAAGTTTTGAAAAAGTATACCTGATCCAAAAAGTACTATCAATAATAATTTTTGTAGCATGTATTACGAGATCATATTGGCTGTTCGATTTTTTCTTATGCGATTGATCATACTCAATAATAATCCAATTGCTGTTAACCAAACACCATACCATAACACTTTAACAAAAGGATATCGGTAGGCTTTCAAGGTGACGTATTTTAACAGGGCGTCACTTTCTTTTATTCCCAATCGTACGGTGCCTTTCGGGTTAGCTTCTTGTAATTGCAGGATCAATCCCTCCGAGACCAAGGTGTCTGACAAACTAATCCATTGACCCTTCACAAAAGCAGCTCGACCTGTTACTAAGTAACTGGTTCCAGTCTTGGACTTAACCCGAATGGGTACTTCAAATAATTTTCCTTCTTCTCCAAACAGCTCTTTGGGCAAATTATCTCTGGTTTGAATGGAATCAAAAATCATGAAGCCATTTGAATAGAACAGCGTATCTCCTTGTTGTTGTAAATAGGATTTGAACGTGGCCGTATCTTTTTGATTTTCGGGATCAGGTAATGAAGTAATGTAAGTAAATACATCATGATCCCAATAATGCCTGGCATCCGGATTAGCCATGAGGCCCTGATTTCCTTTGTAGTTTACAAAGGCGTTTGGTGTTAGGATAAAGTCCTCTTTTTCCTTTTGATTCTTAAATTGTATTTTATAGAACCATAATGGTTTTTTGGGATGAGCGGAGTCTTTTAGGTACGTCAACGTGTAATTACCCATGGTAACAGGGAGTCCTTGTACCAACGTCAAATTTTCTTGTGGGTTTTCGCCTTCACCGAGTGGGGCAGGGATGCCATTAACGTTGGTGGAGATGATTTCTTTATTTGCAGAGGATAAAAGAATTCCGGTAAGCACCATTCCAAAGCCAACATGCGCTATGGATCCGCCTGCTTTGTTGATATTTCCCTTTATACCCACCCATATATAGCTTGCGTTAGTAATGATCGTGTAAAAACTGAAGAGAATAGTAAGCGTGATAGAATAGTGAAAAACAACACCCTTTTTTTGATAATTGACTTCTCCAAAAATTAAAAACAATGCCCCGGCTATTGCTGAAATTAGCGCTGGAATCAGCATTTTTTTCCAGAAGAAAGTCCTTGAAGTTGATTTATACTTTAGGTAGTGGCTAACAGCAGTAAGCACAGCTAGTATTAGGGCTACATAAAGCTGAATACTATTGTAAGAAAACTCAACATCCGCTGGTGGGGCAATGGTGGTTCCAAAGATTTTATTGAAAACAGGCAATGACGTTTGACCGATTATTACCAAAGCGGAAAGAAAAATAACCAACGCGCCAATAAACATCCAGAATTCACGGCTATTGATTTCTTCTTCTTGTGGAACGGTAGGAATTTTATTAAACGAACGAAAAAAGAAAAATAATGAGGGTATAGCGAAAATTAATAAAAAGGCAAGCAGTTGCCAGTTCATGCCAAGATCGGTAAAGGCATGAACAGATGTTTCTCCCAATATGCCACTTCTTGTTAAAAAAGTAGAGTAGAGAATAAACAGAAAAGTGAGAATAAAAAACAAATATGTTGCTCGCAGTGAATGACTCGTAGCCCGACAAATCAATAAGGTATGCAACCCCGCCACACCGGTCATCCAGGGCACTAAGGAAGCGTTTTCTACAGGATCCCATGCCCAATAGCCTCCAAAACTGAGCGATTCATATGCCCACATCCCACCCATCATTATACCAACTCCTAATACGGCTGTAGAGAACAATGACCAAGGGAGAGCAGGGGTGGTCCAATGATCATGCTTTTTTGTCCACAGACCTGCAATAGCATAAGCAAATGGTATCAGTGTTGAGGCAAAGCCCATGAACAATACTGGTGGATGAATCACCATCCAATAATTCTGCAAGAGTGGATTTAAATCATTGCCATCTTTTATGGAAGAAAGATAGTCGGGTAGAAGGGGCTGAGAAATATCAAAGTTGACATGTAGTGCCGGTGCATTGTCCAATACACCACTATCGCGCAAAAGAATAAAAGGATTGGATCCCATTTTCCAGCCGGCAATATATAAACCCATTACCATGGTAGAAAGTGCAAATTGAGCAAAGCTAACCGTAGTCATGACGGGCGATTCCCAACTGCCGGCTTTTCGTATCAACACTAATCCAAGAATAGCTTGACATAGATTCCACAATAAGAAACTGCCCTCCTGACCTTCCCAAAAACAAGCCAGCAAATATTTGAATTCCAGAGAACGGCTACTATGTTTCCAGGCATAGTGATATTCGAACAAGTGATTTTGAATAATAAAAAAGAGCAGACTAAAAATGGCGGTTACGGAAAGAGCTTGGATGATAAATGAAATTCTTCCTAATTTCTTCCAGTCCTTGCTTTCGTTGGACTCAGGTTGTTGGGCAGCAAAAAAATAGGAAATCGTAGACAGGCCCGCACTTACCAAGGATAACAGGATAAAGAAATGACCTAGTTGGCCAGGCAATAGATTTTCACCAATGTATTTCATGAGGACTTCTGCTTAAGGTGCTGTTCTTGGTACAGGTTGATTGCCAGGATGTTTCAATCCTTTAGCCTCTTCTTCCTTGTATTTAGAGGGGCATTTGGTTTGAATTTCTTCACACTGAAATGCTCCATCCTTGTAACGACCCTTTAAAACCAGTCGCTCACTCATTTCAAGGTTCTCTGGCTTTGCATTGTTGTAAATAACAGCTACAGAAAGCCCCAAAGAATCTACCGCGGTGAACCGAAGATAATTTGGGTTTTTAATAGCGTCGTACTCAAGCGGAGCTGACTTGTCCAATTTTGCCATCAGATGAACATATTTTCCGGGCTTGGACATGGCCGTTCCAATGGTATCGTATGTGCTAGTGGTGTTGGTAAAACTGATCAAAACGCCAATAGATATCGCAATCAGTACTAGTAAAACAAGGTGTATCTTTTTCATACAAAAAAATAATGACGCAAAGTTAGTTTAATCTGCGTGGGACCGAGGAACTATCTAGCTATTTGATTGAAAATAAAAGGACGGTTCCTGTATATTTGCAAAACTAACACTTGTTTGTTTAAATTCTATCTCTATGAATTTTCAATTTACTGAGGAGCAACTAATGATTCAACAGGCAGCTCGGGATTTTGCACAAAACCAATGTTTGCCTGGTGTGATAGAGCGTGATGAAAAACAACAATTTTCCAAAGAATTGGTTCTGCAGCTTGCTGAGCTTGGCTTTATGGGCATGATGGTAGATGAGGCCTATGGTGGAAGCGGTTTGGACACGATTAGCTATGTTTTGGCCATGGAGGAAATCAGCAAGGTAGACGCAAGCTTAAGCGTTTGCATGAGTGTAAATAATAGTTTGGTTTGTTACGGGTTGCAGGAGTTTGGCACTGAGGAGCAAAAACAACAATATCTTATTCCATTGGCACAAGGCAAAAAAGATGACCAACTCTATATTGGTGCTTTTATGTTATCAGAGCCTGAGGCGGGAAGTGATGCCACTTCGCAACAAACCACTGCTGAGGATAAGGGAGATTACTATTTACTTAATGGCACAAAAAATTGGATTACCAACGGAGGAAATGCTTCTGTTTATCTGGTAATTGCTCAAACTGATCCCGCAAAAGGTTCCAAAGGAATCAATTGTTTAATTGTTGAAAAAAACTGGCCTGGTGTGGTTGTGGCTGCAAAGGAAAATAAAATGGGAATCCGTGCCAGCGATACCCATACGGTTATGTTCAATGATGTAAAAGTTCCTAAACAGAATCGAATTGGGGCAGATGGCTTTGGATTTACTTTTGCTATGAAAACCTTGGCAGGAGGCAGAATTGGGATCGCTGCACAGGCGTTAGGCATTGCCAGTGGGGCCTATGAGCTTTCAAAAGCGTATGCAAAAACTAGAAAAGCATTCGGCACTGAAATCATGAATCATCAAATCATTGCTTTCAAGTTGGCAGATATGGCTACACGAATTGAGGCTTCCCGCTTGTTTTGTTTAAAATCCGCCTGGGAAAAAGACAATGGCTTAGATTATTCAATTAGTTCGTCTATGGCTAAGGTGTATGCTTCTGAAACGGCTATGTGGACTACTACTGAAGCCGTGCAAATTCATGGGGGATATGGATATGTCAAAGAGTACCATGTGGAACGATTAATGCGTGATGCAAAAATCACACAGATTTACGAGGGTACCAGCGAAGTGCAACGAATTGTTATCAGCCGTAGTATTTTGAAGTAGCTTTGCAGTATGGCCATAGCTGTTGAGCGTTTCCTGGAAATTAAAAAAGAGCTTGATGCAGCTGGCGTATTGCTAGTAGCGGTATCCAAGAAAAAACCAATTGAGGATATTCTGGCTTTGTACAAGCTAGGACAGCGTGACTTCGGTGAAAATTATGTGCAGGAACTACTCGAGAAACAACCCTTACTCCCAGCTGATATTCGATGGCATTTTATTGGTCACCTCCAGCGAAATAAAGTAAAATATATTGCGGGCCTTTGCTCCTTAATTCAGGGAGTAGATAGTTTGGCACTCCTGGACGAAATCAATAAACAAGCTAGTAAACAACATTGCGTAATTGATTGTTTGTTGCAAGTGCACATTGCGCAGGAAGAAACAAAATTTGGTTTTGATGAGGCCGAATTAGCGGCTGTACTCTCTCAAATAGCTGAGCGCAAAAATGTGCGAGTGTTAGGGCTCATGGGAATGGCCAGCTTTACAACTCAAGAAACAAGCATCAGGGCTGAGTTTAGACAGTTGAAGAGCATGGCTAATAAATTTGCGCACTATTTCCCAATAAATCAAACCCCTATAGTATCAATGGGAATGAGCGGAGATTATTCAATTGCACTAGAAGAGGGGAGTACATTAGTCCGGATCGGTAGCCTCTTGTTTGGTGCTCGGTAAAAAACTTGCATTGTAACATCTGCTGATTTTACTTGGTCAATTGCCTAAGGTGTAGGCTACTTTTTTTGCGTTATCTTTGCGCATCTGCAACGACTTATGGCTGAAGAAAAGAGTTTAAATTTTATTGAGGAGATCATCGATACACACCTAAAAGAAGGAGTTTACTCCTCTATTGTTACTCGATTTCCTCCCGAACCTAATGGCTATTTACACATTGGGCATGCGTCAAGCATTTGTTTGAATTTTGGTTTGACCAAACGATTTCCGGGGTATACCAACCTACGCTTTGACGATACCAACCCTGTTACGGAGGATACAGAATATGTAGAGAGCATTAAAGAAGATGTGCGTTGGTTAGGATTTGAGTGGAAACATGAACGTTACGCCAGTGATTATTTTGAGCAACTATATGCTTTTGCCCTGACTTTGATCGAAAAGGGGTTGGCTTATGTGGATGATCTGACGGCTGAAGAAATTGCTGACCAAAAAGGAACACCCACCGAGCCTGGCGTAAACAGTCCGTATCGAAATAGAAGTATAGCAGAGAATCGGGATTTATTTGTTCGCATGAAGAATGGTGAATTTTCCGATGGGGCTAAGACTTTGCGCGCTAAAATTGAAATGGGGCACAATAATATGTTGATGCGAGACCCTATCCTTTATCGGATCAAACATGCGCATCACCATCGAACAGGGGATGCCTGGTGCATTTACCCAATGTATGACTTTGCACATGGACAAAGTGACGCTATTGAGCAAATCACCCATTCCATATGCACAATGGAATTTATCCCGCACCGCGAATTATATGATTGGTTGATTGCACAACTTGAGATTTATCCCTCACACCAATATGAATTTGCAAGGAGAAATATCAACTACACGGTAACCAGCAAACGAAAGCTGTTGCAATTGGTTCTTGAAAAGAAAGTTGCTGGTTGGGACGATCCCAGAATGCCAACCATCAATGGACTTAGAAGGCGTGGCTACACCCCCGAAAGCATACGTGAGTTCTGTGAGCGGATTGGCGTAGCAAAAAGAGATAATCTGGTAGATGTTGGACTATTAGAGTTTTGCGTGCGTGAGCACCTCAATCGAATTGCCCTTCGCAGGATGGTGGTGTTTGATCCTGTTAAAATTGTTTTGACAAATTATAATGGGGAGGAATGGCTCAGCTCTGAAAATAATCCTGAGGACCCAGCGGCCGGACACCGTCAAATTCCATTTAGTCGTGAGCTTTATATCGAGCGAGAGGACTTTATGGAAAACCCACCCAAAAAGTACTTTAGATTGGCCCCAGGACAAATGGTTCGTTTAAAGAGCGCTTACATTATTCGTTGCGAAGAAATTATCAAAGACGCCCAAGGCCTCGTCACAGAAATAAGATGTGTCTATATTCCAGAGAGTAAGAGTGGCTCCGATACCAGTGGAATATCCGTTAAGGCTACTCTGCACTGGGTAAGTGTATCGCATGCAGTTAAAGCAGAAGTACGAATGTATGACCGGTTGTTTAATGTTGAGGACCCTACTGATGAATCGCAGGATTTTTTACATTACCTCAACCCAAGCTCTTTGATGGTTATTCCACAAGTAATGGCTGAACCGTCTTTGTTGGAGGCAAAACCAGGAGATCGATACCAGTTTGTTCGTAAAGGATATTTTGTGTTGGACAAAGACAGTCAGTCAACCCATTTGGTATTCAATAAAACCGTGGGGTTAAAAGATGGGTGGAATCCGGCAAAGGGGTAATTGCCTTTTATTGATATTCTCCAAAAACACTTCTCAGCGTTGATGCTATCTCTCCCAATGTGCAATTATTTTCTACAGCTTGCATTACGGAGGGCATGAGATTGATCCCTTCCACTGCATGGTTGTGGATTTGCTGCAAACAAGTGGAAGCTTTAGCTGAATCTCTCCTGGCTTTTAGATCAACAATTCGGGCTATTTGTTGTGCCCGAATAGATTCATTTATTCTAAGCAATGGGATATTTTTCTCTTCTTCAGTTTGATATTGATTGACTCCAACAATAATTTTTTCCTTTTTCTCCAGCGATTGCTGAAACTGATAGGCACTGTTTGCAATTTCTTGCTGAATATATCCTTGCTCAATAGCCGAAACACTGCCTCCCAGCAAATCAACTTTTTTCATTATGGCAAGAGCTTCCTTTTCTATGGCATCGGTTAAGTACTCTACATAGTACGATCCAGCCAATGGGTCTGCTGTGTTGGTAACGCCGCTTTCGTTTGCAATAATCTGTTGTGTTCGCAGGGCGATTCTTGCAGCTTCCTCGGTAGGAAGGCTTAGTGCTTCGTCATAACCATTTGTATGTAATGACTGCGTTCCACCTAATACCGCTGCAAGTGATTGCAAGGTTACTCGAGCTATATTATTGAGTGGTTGTTGTGCAGTAAGCGTACTACCCCCCGTTTGTGTGTGAAATCGTAACATCATGGCTTTAGGGTCTGTTGCTCCCAGCTCTTTCATCAACCTGCCCCAAATTCTACGGGAGGCTCTGAATTTAGCCACTTCTTCAAAAAGGTCATTGTGTGCATTAAAGAAAAATGAAAGTCGCTTACCAAATACATCAATATCCAATCCTTTTTCCAATGCAGCTTTGACATAGGCTTTACCATTACTCAAGGTAAAAGCAATTTCCTGAGCTGCGGTACTGCCTGCTTCTCTTATATGATAGCCTGATATGGAGATGGTGTTCCACTTTGGGATTTCCTTACTGCACCACTCAAAAATATCGGTAATGATACGCATGGATGGCTTAGGAGGGTAGATATAAGTTCCTCTTGCTGCATACTCTTTAAGTATGTCGTTTTGAATAGTACCATTTAATTGAGCAATATCGCATCCCTGTCTTTTTGCAACAGCTGCATATAAGGCCAAAAGAATATAGCCGGTTGCATTAATGGTCATAGAAGTACTTACCTCATTTAACCGAATCCCCTTGAATAGGGTTTCCATGTCCTCTATTGAGTCAATGGCAACACCTACTTTTCCAACCTCTCCTTCCGCTAATGGGTGATCACTGTCGTACCCAATTTGAGTAGGCAAATCAAATGCAACGCTTAGGCCGCTCACCCCTTGAGAAAGTAAATAATGGTAACGCTGATTACTTTCTTCTGCAGTGGAAAATCCTGCATATTGACGCATGGTCCATACCCGACCTCTATACATGTCCAGTTGAATACCTCTGGTAAAGGGGTATTGGCCAGGAAGTGGTTGCTGACCTTCAGCAAGGTCGGCTGAAGTATATACTTTTTTTACGGGTATCCCTGAGTCTGTAAATTTTTCTGAATTTTCCATATCAAGGTTCTTACATTATTTTTTTAGCCTCTCTGTTAAGTACCTGTGTAACCAAATCACGTAAGGATCCTTCAGTTTGAGCCATTTCAGTTTCAAGTATTTTTTTTGTAAAAGCAGTTGCAGGATCTGTGGGTGTTATCAGGCTATACACTTGATTAATCAGCATGATCTCCTGCTCTTTTAGATTCCTTACTGCATCCCAAGCCAACTGGCTAACATAGAGTTGTTGAGAAGTGTTATAGGAGAATTCCTGTCTAATGTTGTCCAATAATAGTTGTTTCATTTCCATAGCACTATAACCTGGCTGATAAAGCCTGTTAATGAGTTCTGCTAAGGCTATACGTTCCGTTAATAACACCAAACGTTCATAGGCTTGTAGTTGCAAAGGGGTGGATTCAAAATGTTTCTCTTCGGAGGTTTGTTGTTCTAATTTTTGATGGCTTCGTTGAAAGGCAAAGATGCTAAGTATAACAGCTAAAACAGAAAGTGCAAAGCTGAGTGTAATCAAATCTATTGACATAGTATTTAGTTCGGAATGTCAAAAATAGTTTATTCCAAAGCTTTATTTAGTTTTGCAGTATGGAAATGATCACAACATCAACCCCGGTACAGTTCACACCAGGCGCTGTTAAAGCCATTCAACGATTGCTGACAGAGCAGCCTCCTGCTCCAAATCAAGCACTTCGGATAGGGGTAAAGGGTGGGGGTTGTTCTGGAATGACCTATATATTGGAGTTTGACACCACAACAGAAAAGGACGTTCATTTTACCCTAGAGGGAATTTCCTGTGTTATGGATAGCACGCACAAGATTTATTTAGCGGGTATGGAAATAGATTGGCAGGATGGTTTACAAAACAGAGGCTTTACGTTTACTAATCCCAATGCAAGTAAAACCTGTGGTTGTGGAACCAGTTTTGCCGTATAATTGATTGAGTGCGACATAAAAAAACCGGAGTAGTGATTACTGCTCCGGTTTTTTTTATTTAAGCTGATGTACGAATCAGGATCTAGGTTTCTTTTTGGATTTGCCCTGCAAGTCTACCAGGATGGGGGCAGCTACAAAAATGGATGAGTAAACTCCGGTAAGTACACCAACTAACATAGCAAATGCAAAACCTTTGGTTACTTCACCACCCAGCAAGAATAAAATCAGGATAGTTAAGAACACCGTTAGGGAAGTCATAATAGTTCTGCTTAACGTTTCGTTAATGGCACGATTAATGATTTCTCCCATTGGGGCGCCAGGCATCAACCTGGAATCTTCTCGTATACGGTCAAATACAATTACGGTATCATTCATGGAAAATCCAATCACCGTTAATACTGCCGCAATGAAGTGTTGATCGATCTCAAGCGGAAAGGGAACCAGGTCTTTTGCAAAGGAGAACACAATCAATGTTACAAATACGTCATGTAGAAGTGCAACTATGGTGCCGAGTGAATAGCGCCAATCCCTGAATCGAATAAAGATGTATAAAAAGATAACAATGAGTGCAAACAAAGTAGCCTTTACCGCACCTGTCTTTAAATCATCGGATATTGTTGGGAGTACTTTCTTTGTCTGAGGAATGTATCGATCTGATTTGAACTCCTGAAAACTAAGATTTGTTGGTAGGTATTTTTGCAGTCCTTCATACAAACGATATTCAACTAAAGAGTCTGCCACGGGTCCTCTAGTGTCTTTGATAAGATAGGAGGTAGTGATTTCCAACTTTGAGTTATCCCCTATGGTTTTGATGATAGTATTCACTCCCTCAAAGCTGTGATTAAGGTCTTGACGAACATTCTCCACATTTACTTTAGTTGGGAATTGTACGGTGAAGCTGCGTCCTCCATTAAATTCAACTCCGTAGTTGAATCCGTTAAAGAAAGATCCGATTCCACCTAACAGCACAACAATAGAGATGAAGTAAGCAATTTTTCTATACTCAATGAATTTGTACTTGGCATGTTGGAAGATTCGTGTAGAGATTCCCGTGAAGTACTCCACATGTTTCTTTTTATTGGTAAACATGTCGCTTACCCAACGGCTAACAAGAATCCCGCAGAATAGAGAAAGTAATAAGCCAAGAATTTGAGTGGTTGCGAAGCCTTTTACTGGGCCTAATCCAAAATAAAATAGAATTATAGCTGTGAGTAGGGTGGTGATATGTCCATCCAATACAGGAGGTAATGAACGACTATATCCATCGGAAATGGCCGTTAAATAACTTTTACCACGTTTTAACTCTTCTTTAATACGCTCGTAGATTACTACGTTAGTGTCAACGGCCATACCAATTGTCAATACTAATCCTGCAATACCAGGTGCGGTAAGCGTAGCACCCAGACCTGCTAAAATTCCTATGGTGAAAAGCAGATTTAGAATTAACGCAATGTTGGCGATCCATCCACTGGTGTTATAATAAACCAACATCAATGTAAAAATTACTAAAAAGGAAACAAGAAAGCTGAGTGAACCACCTTGAATGGCTTCCTCTCCAAGTGTAGGGCCTACTTGTTGTTCCTGTACGATTTTTGCAGGGGCTGGGAGTTTACCAATCTTAAGAATATTGGCAAGGTCTGCGGCTTCTTGTTGGGAATAGTTTCCAGTGATGGAAGAAATTCCATTGGGAATTGGGGTAATTACATTCGGAGCAGATTGCACCACATTATCGAGAACAATTGCAATTGGACTTCCTACATTTTCCTCAGTCATTCTTTTCCAAATTGCTGCACCAGCAGGACGCATGGTCATTTCAATTTGTACTTTACCGTATTGGTCAAAATCTTGTCGGGCATCCGCTATAGCATCTCCCTCCAATTTTGCTGTAGTGCGGTTATAAGTTTTAAGTGCATGAAGAGCCACTGTTGTGGAAGCAATTCCTTTGCTGTCTTTGTCAGGAACTCCAAATGCCCAGCTAACATCCGAAGGGAAGTTGCCATTTAGTTCGTCCAAATAAGATCTTACTAGGGCGGTATCTTTTACTGCAACCATGGCTGTTGCACCAGGATAAACAACATTGCCTTTCTCATCTTGGTAGGGTTGCACAAATTGCAAGTAGTTACTAAGACTGATGGCAGAGGCTTTGGCTGTTGCAGCATTTGTGCCTGTATCAGCTCCCTTACTTACAATGGCCTCAGAGAGTTTCTTGGTGCTTCCTGTGTCTGTTTTAGTTGTTGGGGTAGCTACATTTGCAGCAACAACATTGCTGTCTTTTTGCAAAGTACTGTCCTTCTTGCCTGCATACTTGACATTAAAAGCATCAATGGCACGTTGCCAGCTGCTTGCGTAGTTTGCATTTTTTAAGGTATATACTTCCCAGAATTGCAGGCTAGCTGTGCTTTGCAAAAGTTTACGAACACGTTCTTTATCTTTTATACCTGGCAGTTCAACTGTGATTAGACCGCGGTTAGGTATAGGGTTAATAGACGGCTGTGCAACACCAAACTGATCGATACGGGTGCTGAGACGGCCAAATGTAAGGTCAAAAGCTGCTCTGGCCTGCTCTCTGATATACACTTCCACATCAACGTCAGTTGTTTTAATATTGACTTGATTGCCGCTTGCGCCTGAAAATAATGTTGCCAGAGGTCTTAGGGGCTCTAATTTTCTATATTCAGCGATGAAGAGTGTGATAAAGTCAGCATCACTATTTGCTTTGCGTTTGTCGGCGTTTTGAAGAGCACTGAGAAAATTAGGATCTGTGGTGTTATTAGCCAGTGATCGTAACAGTCCTGACATTTCTACTTCAAGTGTAACGTTCATGCCACCTTGTAGGTCAAGACCAAGGTTTAATTCCTCCTCTTTTGCTTTCTTGTAACTCATGGCACCATTGATGCCATAAGTAACCGTTTCTTGTTCACTAGCCCTTATAAGACTATCATAATAAGTGGACTCTTGTTTGTCAAGAAATGCCTGCCAATAGGATTGCGAATCCTTATTGTTGGGATACTTTACAGCGGCAGTTGGATAGGATTTGCCGATATGCTGTCTGGCCTTTTCATGAGACTTTTTCTCAAAATTTTGAACCAGCCACGTAAAGGAGAGCTGATACAGCGAATAGATGATCAGTAGGACAGTAAAAAAGCGAACCAAACCTTTCAGTTGCATAGGGATTGATTTACAGAATTTTTCAAGGACCGCAAATATAGCTTTTTCAGGGAACTTCTGGCATAAAAACCAAGGCCATAGCGTTTCTTGTTTAGGTCTTTATTGTAATTTGCCGGCTTAGCAACTAATGCCTATGACTCCGCTTTCTACTTTACTAAGTCGATTTAATGAACCGGAAACCCTAAAAATGGCGAAGCTTGGCCGCGAACTAAGGGCCAATGGCGTTGATGTAATTGATTTAAGCCTGGGCGAACCAGACTTTGATACCCCAACTCATATTAAAGAGGCGGCAGTGCAAGCCATCCAAGAGAATTGGAGTCATTATACTCCTGTCCCTGGTTATCTTGAGTTGCGAGAAGCCGTTTGCACAAAATTATTACGAGATAACGGACTAAGCTATAAGCCCACACAAATTGTAGTGTCTACAGGAGCCAAACAAAGCTTGGCCAACCTGATTCTTTCATTGGTAGACGAAGGGCAGGAAGTCATTATTCCTACTCCTTATTGGGTTACCTATAGCGAGTTGGTAAAAATTGCAAGAGGAAAAGTAGTAGAAATAAAAACCACTGCAGCTGCAGCATTTAAAATTGGCCCTCAGGAGTTAGAGGCCGCCATTACCGATCAAACAACTGTTTTTCTTTTTTCCTCTCCCTGTAATCCCAGCGGAGCAGTGTATACTCATGACGAACTTGAAGCATTGGTAAAAGTTTTTGAAAAGCATCCTCAAATTACCATCATTTCAGATGAGATCTATGAGTATATTAATTATGTGGGAGCTCATAGCAGTATCGCAGGTTTCCCTTCTATAAAAGACCGAGTGGCTATTGTTAATGGACTGAGTAAAGGTTTTGCAATGACCGGATGGCGATTGGGATATATTGCTGCTAATGAAACTATAGCCAAAGCCTGTGAAAAAATTCAAGGTCAATTTACCAGCGGTGCTAATTCCATTGCCCAGCGCGCAGCCATTGCTGCATTGACACAGCAATTGGATCCTACATTGCAAATGGTAAAAGAATTTGCGGTTAGGCGAGAAATGGTTTTAAAATTAGTGAGCACAATACCGGGCATTACCTGCCCCGTACCGGCTGGCGCTTTTTATATTTTTCCTGATGTAAGTGCTTATTATGGAAAGAGTGACGACCATACAACCATTACTAATGCTGCTGATTTGTCTATGTATCTATTAAATACTGCACACGTAACTTCTGTAATGGGAGATGCTTTTGGTGAACCCAGCTGCATTCGTTTTTCATTTGCAAATAGTCGCGAAAAAATTCAGGAGGGCTGGAATAGAATTAGCCTTGCGCTTTCTCGTTTGAAATAACTCTAAGTTGTTTGTCTAATTCTATTACCTGCGCCAATAGCGGCTTGGTGTTGTTATTGAAAAGCAGAAAATCACATTTGCTATCACGGATTTCTTCATCAAGTTGATTATCCATGCGCTGCTTGATTACCGCTGGACTACTGCCATCTCTTTTTATAACTCTTTCCAATCGAAGTGCAAGGGGAGAAGAAACTCCCACCGTATAGTCTAGGCCCTTGTCAGCCCCGCTTTCAAAAAGTAATGCGGCTTCAATGATGGCATAAGCCGACTTTTGTTCCTCAAACCAATTGTTAGCAGCCTGAATGGTTGCTGGATGAACTAACTGATTTAACCAATTAAGTTTTTGTGGGTTTGAAAAAACAACGGAAGCGATATGCGCTTTATTCAACAAATCCCCAAGGTATGCCTGCTGGCCAAATTCTTCTTTTATAGCGGTAATCAGGGCTGGGTTTTGCGCCATTAACTGTTTGGCCACATCATCTGCATAGAACACAGGGATGCCCAGTGACTCAAAAATTTGAGCTACTGTGGTTTTCCCGCTGCCTATTCCACCGGTGAGGCCAACCCGAAGCATGGTTATTTTTTTTCTGTTGCGGCTGGCTTATTTAAAGCCTGTGTCCAGTCCATGCTGATGGAGGACTTTTCAATCTTTAAATAAGATCCTGGGCTTGTTTCAATTTGCAAAGTACCATCTTCATTAACCTTATTAATGGTAGCATGAATACCTGCAATAGTTACCACCTTTTCGCCTTTGCCTAAGTTGTCTATAAATTCCTTTTGTGTTTTTGCTCGTTTTGCTTGTGGTCTAATGAAAAAGAGCCAAAAAACCAAGATCATTAATCCTAAAAAAATGAACTGAAATCCGCCAAATCCAGGTTGTGCAGCTTGCTGTAATAAATAGAAAGTGTTCATACGTATTGTTTATTGTTTTTGTACTGGTATTTCTCCTGAAAAACTCAGGGTGTGGTTTTTAGATGGGTTAGTGTTGGCAACCATGTGAACTTGCTTAACGATATAACCTGTTCCGCTCCCGTTAAACTTAGCTTTGATGATGCCCTCTTCACCGGGCAATAGGGGCTTTTCGGGTTTTTCCGGAATGGTGCATCCACAGGGAGCATTTACTCCTTCCACGATCAACGGATGTTGGCCGGTGTTTTTAAAACGCCAGGTGATTTCAATCTCTTTTCCTGGAGTTAATTTCCCAAGCGATTGATCGGTGGTGTCTAACCAAGTAAGTTGGGTGAACTGTGTGGTATCCTCTTGTGGCTTTTTTTCTTTGTCGTCATCCATCATAGTGGTAGTTGCCGAGGCGTCCGTATTAGCCGGTAAATCTCTGCAACCTGCGACAATAATAGTGGAGAAGACAAATAGCAACAGTAGTCTTTTCATAAATGAGTAGTTATTTATTTTTTTTAAAATCAATTTTATGAAGTTTTCCTTGTTCTTCCAATTCCTTTCTAATACTATCCAGTATCCCATTTACAAAATGACCACTTTGTACGGTACTGTATTCCTTGGCAAGATCAATGTACTCATTAAGCGTTACTTTAGGTGGAATTGTTTCAAAATAAAGAAATTCTGCTACGCCCATTTTCATCATGATCATGTCCAAAATGGCTATGCGGTCTGGGTCCCAATTTTTTAACTTAGGAACAATCAGCGATTGCAAGTGTTGGTCTTTTTCCACTGTTGTTCGTAAGAGCTCATGAGCAAACTTTTCTTTTTCTGGGTCTATCAATGTATCAAGGGAAACTGAAGCGGGTTTTTGTAGTAAAGAACCAATCAACTGAACAATGGATTCTCCGTCGTCATCAAAATTTCCAAATAGTTCACTTATGTGCGATAGAAAAAGAGGGTTGGCAAGAAGAAGGTCATTCAAAATGAATTCCATGATCTTTCTTTCTTCTTTCTTATCTCTTTTACTGTTTGAGATATACTCCTTGTAAACAGCGGTGTCCAAAAGTTGCGTATGAATTTTTCGTATCAACTCAGGCTCGGTTCTGGACTCAGGCTTTAAACGACTTACCTGTTTTTTAAAGTCCTCCTTTTCAAGAATCTGCCAAAGCAACTCATTGCCGGCAAGCTTGATGTTAATGTTTAGATCTGCCTCGGTTGGCAGGTGCTTAGTGGCTTTTTGGTGTGCATAGGTCTCTGTGTAGCGCAGGACCTCTGTTAAAAACCAGGTTAGGTAGGTGAATAGGTCTCTGGTATGCTCAAAATGTTGATCAAGTTGGGCCTTTAATCGAATGGAGGTAGGCGCTTCTTCGATTGTGGATAATGAATAAAGCACCTGCATCACTTTTACCCGAATATTTCTTCTACTGATCATGTTTCAATGAGCTATTATAGTTTGCAAATATAGTTCATAATCCATTGCCCTGCAAGGACAAACAAGCACTGAAAAAATGGCAGAGGGGTTCTAAAAAGAGTTGCCAATGAGCATTTTTGTCGTTAGATTTCTGACAAAAAATGTAAGACAAATGCCAAAAAACAAGATGGCATACTATTTACAGTAACTTTGCAGCCCATTGATGGGTGGTTCAGACAATTAATAAACAAAATCAAAACAAGCTATGGCCAAGAAAGTAAATGTAACTCCGCTTCACGATCGGGTGATTGTGAAAGCTGCTGCTGCCGAAGAGAAGACTGCCGGTGGTATCATTATTCCTGACACTGCAAAA
>VGGU01000002.1 GCA_016868475.1 Bacteroidota bacterium | reverse complement strand
GCCAATGTTTGGTAGAACCCGTCCAACCAAACGCTGCAATTCCGTAAAAAGTTTTACGCCATTTTAATTTGGCACGATCACGCAAAGTGGCCAAGTCGGGAAGCAAACCAGAGTACCAGAATAATAAAGAAACCGTAAAATAAGTAGAGATCGCAAATACGTCCCACAAAAGTGGAGAGTTGAAGTTCAGCCAAAGAGGTCCGCGGGTGTTGGGGTAAGGAAAAACAAAAAATGCATTCCATACACGACCCATGTGCCAGATAGGAAATTGTCCGGCACACATAACGGCAAAGATGGTCATTGCTTCCGCCGCTCTGTTAACACCTGTTCTCCATCCTTGACGAAACAACAATAAGATGGCAGAGATCAAGGTTCCGGCGTGACCGATACCTACCCACCATACAAAGTTGGTGATATCCCAACCCCATCCAATGGTACGGTTTAGATTCCATTGCCCGGTTCCATAAATCACCTCCATGGTTACAGACAAAATGCCAAAAAGCAATAGGGCTACAGAAATAGAAAATCCAATCCACCATAAGCGGGATGGTTTGCTTTCTACAGGACGACAGATATCTTCTGTTACCTGATGATAGTCCTTGGTACCATCGACCAACGGAGGTCTTACCTGTGATTCGTATCTAAGTAGTGACATAGAAATGGTTGATAGAGTTGGTTCAGGAATTAATGATGTGCGTTTTCTGGTTTAGCAGGCTCTTGTTTAGTTTCAGTTCCATGTGCAGCGGGAGCAGCATGATGTTCTTCAACTTCCAATACTTCATCCGTGTTACGAACTTTAGCCAGATAGCTTACGTTTGGTAACACGTGTAGTTGCTCCAACACATAAAAACTGCGGTTAGTATTGTTAGCACGAACAGCAGTGATTGCACTATGTGGATCATTTGCATTACCAAAAACAATGGCGTTAGCTGCACAGGCTGTTTGACAAGCTGTTTTTGCATCGCCATCCTGTAAAGGACGATCTGCTTTTTTAGCCTCAAGTTTGGCGGCTTGCAAGCGTTGGAAACAGAAGGAACATTTTTCAATTACCCCGCGAGAACGAACTGTAACATCCGGATTTAACACCATACGTGTTAACTCGTCGTTCATTTGTTCTACCACAGGGTCCAGCTTACCTACCACTTGTTGATCGCGATTATTTGCGAAACTGTCAGCACCAGTATAATCTGCCCAATTGAAGCGACGAACTTTATAAGGACAGTTATTGGCACAATAACGAGTACCGATACAGCGGTTATACGTCATCTGATTGATTCCTTCTGAGCTATGGTTGGTAGCTGCAACAGGACAAACATTCTCGCAAGGAGCATTGTCACAATGTTGACATATCATAGGCTGGAAAACAACCCCTTTCAGTTCATCTGGATTTGTAGCATCGCTTACAAAATAACGATCGATGCGTAACCAATGCATATCATGGTAGCGTAATACTTCGCTCTTACCAACAACAGGAACATTATTCTCTGCATGACAGGCCACCACGCAAGCGCCGCAACCATAACAAGCATTCATATCAATGTTCATTCCCCATTTAATACCAGGCTGGTCATGCATGGGATAAAGAGTGCCTTCCTTGCGATAATCTGTTGTTTTTCCATCCTTGCTTTTACCATAAGATTCCTCAAGATGGTTACGATAATCAGGAATAACGTTTGGATGTTTGATCATTGTAGCCAAGGTAGTTTCACGAACTACTTCCACTCGATTCTCATAATTATTGTGAATCTGTGACTGTGCTACTTTTTCTTTACGACCTGTATCAGCTACCGTTACGGTACCTTGATAAGAAACGCCATTTTCGGTATGTGAAGTAAATGGATAAGCGTTTTTACCAACACCTGCACAAGTTCTACCCAGTTTTTCGCTTCTGCCATATCCCAATGCTACGGCAATGGTATTGGATTGCATTCCTGGAACAGCCAGTACGGGCAATTCCACTGACTGCCCACCCATTGTAATATTAACAACAGGCTTTAGCGGAAAGAATTCGTAATTATTTATTTCTTTCTCTGTACCATCGATCAGGTTTACACCCAGTAGCTCTTTAGCCATGGTCATGCTAACCAATGCATAGTTACCCCAGCTGGCTTTAGAAACACTGTCTGGTAATTCTTGTAACCAAGGATTGGTGGCACCGGTTCCGGTTCCGATTGAGGCTTTTTGATACAACACAATCTCTGTTTCAGTTACTGCCGGAGCAGTAGTAATGGATTGCGCTGCGGCTGCTAATGCAGCACTGCTATAAGAACCTGCCGAAACAGGAGCTGTGTTATCTTGTATTCCTTCTTGTAGTACTGTATTAAAAGTAGTTTCAGCACCTAATTTTCCAATCCAATACTGCTTGAAATATTCCTCATAGCTAGTATCGTTTCCGCTCCACTTCAACAATGAAGTTTGGAAAGCTCTGGTTTTGAAAAGCGGATAAATGGTAGGTTGAATAAAACTGATTACGCCTGCTTTAGGAGAAGCATCGCCCCAACTCTCCAGATAATGATTAGAAGGAAGAATGAACTGGCAGCATGCTGTAGTCTCGTCCATCCGCTCACTAAAAGAAATGGTTGTTTTTACTTTTTCCAATGCAGCTTTAAATACATCTGCCTTGTGATAGGTATATACCGGATTAGCTTCGTACACGAGTAATGTACCCACTGAGCCCGCTTGCATATCTCTTACCAACTGCTCAAATTCGGCATCAACTCCAGCACGGTAATTAACTGGCTTTCCCCAATCGATTGTTTTTCCGTAGGCACCAATAGCTTGGTTGATGGCATTAACAACAATCTGTGTATTAATATCATTGCTTCCGCAGATTACTAAAGAAGCGCCTGGATGCTTACGAAGATCAGCCGCCGCTTTTTCAATACCTGCTTTTAATTTAGCATCCTTGATTCCTTCTACACCTTTTCCACTCACTGCACTCAACAACGCAAGCGCCACCATTCCGGTTTCAGAAGGACGGCATACAAATCTTTCGTCAGCGTTAGAACCCGTCAAGCTCAGGTACCCTTCAAATTGATAATGCTTGCTCATGGTCGGATTTGATTCATCGATCTTGCGTCCAACCGCATAGCCTTTTGCAAATTCAATAGGGCTTAACCAGGAGCCTAAGAAATCAGCACCCAAACTCACCACCACTTTTGCCGCGCTAAACTCATAAGAAGGCAAACGACGTCCAAAGCCTGTTGCTTCATTAGCCAATAGCATACCACTGAAAGAAACAGCATCATATTGTACGTGTCGTAACCCAGGATATGCCGCAATAATTGCTTTGGTAGATGGAGAACTAATGGTGCTTGTCAGCAATACTGTAGAACCTCCGGCAGTATTGATGGCATCGGCCACCAATTTGTCCATCTGTTCAAATGTGGGCACTTCTTCAAAGCGAACCTCTTCACCATTGCCTACTTTTTGCTGAGGAAAACGTAGACGGTGTGAATCGTAAAGATCTAATACGGATGCCTGCACGCGAGCAGAAGTTCCCCCACCCGTAAATGCACAACGATCATTTCCTTCTATCTTAATAGGACGCCCGTCTCTCACCTTAGCTAATACAGGGACCACATCTCCCTCCTGTACAAAAGTGGTAGCATAATATTCAGCAACTCCCGGAATAATATTTTCCGGACGGTTTGCAAAAGGAATAGCTTTTTTAACCGGAATCTTACAACTGGCCGCTAAGGTTGCAGCGGCTGTGCTGAATCCAAGATATTTCAGAAAATCCCGGCGAGGCGCCGTGGCATCCAAAAGACCTTTGTTGTCCAATCCTTCAAAGGGTAACTCTTCCCGGAATTCATCCTGGTGTTGTTTTTTGAAGCTTTCGCTTTCGTTGACCTCCCCGAAGCTCTGCCAGTACTTTTTTTGGCTCATAATTTCCTTAGTTGGTGGGTTCAAATAATTTTAATAGTGACATTTTTGACACTCCAGACCGCCGATATCCTTTACTTTAACACTATCCATTTTCCCGGACTTCAAATCACTATGAAATTTTTCGTAAATGCTATAGAATTTATTACCTTTTGTGCTATCGTAGTTAAATTGAACGTTTGTTTCACGATGACAATTAACGCACCATCCCATGCTCAAATCAGCTACTTGTTTTACTTCGTTCATCCCATCAACTGCACCATGACAACTCTGGCATTGAACCTTACCGGCGTTTACGTGCTGCGAGTGATTGAAATAAACATGGTCAGGCAGGTTATGAATTTTAACCCACTCAATTGGCTTTTTTATCATGGATGGGTTCCACTTGTTGGGTTGATTAGGGTCAAAGCCGGCATATTCATACAATTTTTGAATCTCTGCTGTTCCGTCCACCACATTTCCATCCCCATCTAACAACTTTGGTCCTTTTTCATAAGTCTGAATAGCTTTGTGACAGTTCATACAAGTGTTCACCGCAGGAATAGTTGCATGCTTGCTTTGCTCTGCGCTTCCGTGGCAGTAAAGGCAATTGACCTGGTTGATTCCGGCGTGTACTTTGTGAGAGTAGTAAATTGGCTGCACTGGCTGATAATCTTTCTGATTTCCCAAACCAATAGCACCCTTAGCCATCATATAACCACCGAAAATAAATAAGCCTATGGAAATCAATGTAATATATCTTTTATTACGCCAAAAGGAAATGCCCTTTGGTGTAATTACGCCTTCTGTTTGATCAGCAATCTTTCTCAAATTACTATTGACCCTCATTAGAATCAGGATAATCACACCCAAAAGCAACGAGATTGCTCCAAAAAATATCGAATTTCCTCCGCCAGCTTCTACTACTTCCCCAGTACCAGCAGCAGGTGTGGGTGCTGGTTTTGCTGCCTCATTTATATAAGCAACTATGTTTTCAACATCTTGCAGGGTAACATCGGTAAATCCCGGCATCATAGAACCATACTCTGTTTTCAATCCCTGCGTATAGGGATCGTTGGCCATGTATGCAGTTGGATTGTTGATCCAAGCAAGCAATTCGTTGTGGTCTGCCCATTTGTGACGCTCTTCCAATCCAGCCATTGCAGGACCGGTCCCCTTTTTAAGCACATTGTGGCAAGCGGCGCACTTGCTCATGAATACGGTTTTCCCTGCTGCAGCATCCTGTGCACTTGAAATAGTAACAGAGAAAAACAAAAAGGAAGAAAGGAATAAAACTAGATGCGTTGAAAATTGTTTGGTTGACATTATAAACGCGGTTATGCTGAAATGTGGAAAAATAATGCTTCTCGCGCGCAAAATTAAGTGTTGTAGCCTTCAAAAATGCAGAGAGTTTAACTTTTTTTATCGCTAATTCTACTGCAATTCAAGAGATTTTGCGGGGTTGAATGCAAAACGAAATTTACCTGTCATGGAATGGTAAAAATTCACAAAAACCTATGTTCAGCGTTGAAAAAAAGAACTTGAAAGGTATTTTTAGAGACCTTTACGCCCTAAAAAATCGATCCCCCTCATATGTTTGAGCGTTTGCGGAAAAAATGGAAAGTAGGACCCTTTCAGTTAGGGCTGATCCTGTGCACTTTTGCCATCGGGGGAACCACAACCGGATGGGCCGCTAAAAAAATCATGAACTTTTTAACTCCGCAGCAGGATTGGATCTGGGCTGTTCTTTACATCCTAATAGTAACTGCATTATGGCCTTTGATGGTCCTGTTGATTAGTATTCCTTTTGGACAGTTTCGTTTTTTTCGTTCCTATATCAATAAGTTAGGACAAAAAATGGGCTTTTTACGTTGAACAAAAAAGGTTCAACCAGCATTCTACATCTTTGTAAAATGAAACACATCGCCATCTTTGCTTCAGGTACTGGCAGTAATGCACAAAAAATTCTTGCACATTTTCAACGCAGTCAGGAAGTTCAGGTAGGATTAATTGTTTCAAACAAACCCCAAGCAGGTGTATTGAAATTTGCAAACGAATATTCGGTGCCCATATTATTGCTCGAAAAAGAGCGGTTTTTAAAAGGGGATGGTTATGTACCCGAATTGCAAGCAGCGGGAATTGATTGGATAATTTTAGCTGGTTTTCTTTGGAAAATTCCTGCAACCCTTATTAAGCATTGGGAAAAGAGAATCATTAACATTCATCCCGCCTTACTACCAAATTATGGCGGAAAGGGAATGTACGGCCAAGCGGTGCACCTTGCTGTCTTAGCTGCTTCGGAAAAAGAAACAGGTATTACCATACACTATGTTGACGAACACTACGATCATGGTGCAACCATCTTTCAAGCCACCTGTCCGGTTTTGTCGTCAGATACTCCGGAGAGCTTAGCCAATAGAATTCATGCGCTGGAGCATTTGCATTACCCCTTAGTTATTGAAAAGGAAATTTTAAGTCCATCAGTTTGATCAAGGCAAATGAGCAGACTGCAACACTATATATTACTGGGGTGCATTCTTCTACTTGGAGCCAATAATAGCGCTGCACAGTCTTATTTGATCAAAGGAGTGGTGTACGACAGTTCACGCAACTATCCACTTGAATTAGTGAGTGTACTCTCCACAGGAGGCGATGGCACAGTGACCAATACCGATGGTTATTATCAAATTCGGGTTACCGATCGAGATTCCATTTGGTTTAGCTATTTGAATAAACCCACCATGAAATTTCCGGTTGTGAAAATTGCAAACCCCATGCAGTTTGATATTTCATTACAGATCAGCATTCCGGTGCTTCGAGAGGTGAAAGTATTTCCGCGTAATTATAAATTAGATTCCATCCGCAACAGACAGGAGTATGCAAAGATTTTTAATTACTCAAAACCAGGCCTTAAAATTATTACCCCACAATATGGTGCAGGAGTGGGGTTGGATGTGAACGAACTGATCAACATGTTTCGATTCCGCCGAAACAAGAGTATGTTGGGTTTTCAACAACGACTTTTGTTGGAAGAACAAGAAAAGTTTATTGACTACCGGTTTAATAAAGCGCTGATTCGTCGATTAACACTTTTAGAGGGTGCCGAACTGGAAAAATTCATGGACTTATTCAGACCTTCTTACTTATTTACCAAGCTTTCCGGTGATTATGAATTTAGATTGTATATCAAACAAAGTCTCTATCGGTACAAAAGGGGACTGCCACCACTGGTTTGGGAGGAAGAGCGGTTGTTGGATCAATAATCCTAGTTCAAATAATGCAATCAAAACTGTATCTTTCTCCTATGAAAAATTTATCTGCATTGTTGATCCTGTGGTTAACACTAGTTACTGCCGGTTGGTCACAACAATTAGAAGCGGTGCTGAATCCTCAGGCTGGTGGATTTTCCGCAGAACGCTTAAAAGTGTTGGACGCTCGTTTGAATGAATGGGTAGAAAAAGGATGGATGCAAGGGGGAGCGGTGCTGGTTGCACGCCATGGAAAAATTGTATATCACAAAGCAGTTGGCTATAATGACAGAGAGGCAAAATTGCTCATGAAAAAAGATGATATTTTTCGGATCGCTTCTCAGACAAAAGCCATTACCAGCGTTGCTATCATGCAGTTATTTGAGCAAGGAAAATTATTATTGGACGACCCTGTTTCTAAATACCTGCCCGCTTTTGGTAAGCAACAAGTGTTGGCCTCTTTCAATGAAGCAGACACTACTTACACAACCGTTCCTGCTAAATCTGAAATTACCATTCGGCAATTACTAACGCATACTTCAGGATTAGGATACGCACAAATCGGATCCAAGGAAGCTAACGCTATTTATGCCAAAGCAAACCTAACAGCCGGTATTGGTGTAGTTAATGATGACCTGCTAAGTGCCATGAATCGACTGGGTAAGCTTCCCCTCATGCATCAGCCCGGTGAGCGCTGGACCTATGGTTTGAATACTGATCTATTGGGTTGTTTAGTAGAACAGATTTCTGGTAAAACATTGGATCAATTTTTTTATGAGCAACTATTTGAGCCACTGGGCATGAAGGACACCTATTTTCTCTTACCTACTGCAAAAGCAGACCGATTGGTAAAACTATATCGAGAAACATCCGATGGAAAATTGGAAAAATCAATTGGGGGTTTACTCAATGGTCAAACCGTTACCCCGGATTATCCATTGAAGAAAAGCACGTATTACTCAGGTGGAGCAGGACTCTCTTCAACCATTGAAGATTATGCTATTTTTTTGCAAATGTTGTTAAATGGCGGAGTCTATAATGGTAAACGAATACTGGGCAGAAACACAGTAGATATGATGATCACCAATCAAATTGGTGATCTGTCTTATAGTAATCAGCATAAGTTTGGTTTGGGATTTTCCATTATCACAGATAAAAGCCAAAGGTTAACTCCTGCCAACACAGGCACTTTTGCCTGGGGCGGGGCCTTTGCTACTTCGTACTGGGTAGATCCTCAAGAAAAAATGGTATACTTATTTTACAGACAATTACAGGGTACCACCAAAGGAGAAATGGTAGAAAAATTCAGAGCCATGGTGTATCAGGCCATACAAGACTAATCAATAAGCTCGTAATTTTTGAATAGTGGCATCCAGCCTTGCCGTGGCTAAAAATTGTTTTTCCAAAACTGTACTAAAAGGAACCGGAGTGTCCAGTGAAGCGCAACGCATCACCGGTGCGTCCAACCATTCAAAGCAATGCTCTCCGATCCAAGCAGCAATTTCTCCTCCGTAACCACCGGTGAGCGTATCCTCGTGTAATACCAATACCCGACCAGTTTCACGTACAGCTTTTTTAATTGCGCTTGTATCTAATGGTAAAAGCGTTCGCAAATCAAGAATTCCTATAGAGTAGTCCGGATGAGCAGCGGCATATTCAGTGGCCCATCGCACCCCACTACCATAGGTAATGATTAGGATCTCTTCCCCGTTTGAAACTTGCTTGGCCTTGCCAATTTCAATTTCATAATAAGATTCAGGAACCAATCCTGTTATTGAACGATAGAGTGCTTTGTGTTCAAAGAATAAAACCGGATTAGGATCGTTCAGTGAAGCAATCAATAAACCTTTGGCATCCATTGGGGTGGAAGGATACACCACTTTTAATCCGGGTGTATGCGTAAACCATGCTTCGTTACTCTGTGAATGAAAGGGACCCGCACCAACTCCGGCTCCCGTAGGCATTCGAACAACAACATTGGCGCTTTGACCCCACCGATAATGAATTTTAGCCAGGTTATTTACAATCTGATTTAATCCAACCGATACAAAATCCGCAAACTGCATTTCTACCATGGAAGGATATCCTTCCAGAGAGAGCCCTAAAGCGGTGCCGAGAATAGCGCTTTCGCAAAGCGGTGTGTTTCTAATACGTTGCTCGCCAAATTGTTTTACAAATCCTTCAGTAATTTTAAAAGCCCCCCCATACGCGGCAATGTCCTGACCCATTAAGATAAGTCGGGGATCTTTTTCCAACTGTTGTCGTAATCCTTCACTAATTGCATCTACAAAACGTAGTTCCCTGCCTTTATCATCAGCAGTTAATACCGCCAAGGGTTCCAGACGGGGTGCATATACATCATTCAACTCATTTTCAGGAACTGCTACAACAGGAGCAGGAGCTAACCCAATGGCAAGTTCGGCCTCAATTTTTTGTTTGAATTCATTTCTGATATCCGCCACATCAAAAGCGGTCAATACATTTTGCTCAATTAAGTAGCGTTCGTAATTTTTAATTGGATCTTTTTGTTCCCAGGTAGTAAACAATTCCGCGGGTACATATTTTGTTCCACTGGCCTCCTCGTGTCCACGCATCCGAAACGTCATACACTCAACGAGATAGGGCTTTTGCTGTTCAATACAATAATCCCTAACTCCTTTGATGGTATCGTATACGGTTAAAATATTATTTCCATCAATACAAACCCCTTCTATGCCATAACCTGCCGCTTTATCTACTAGTCTTTCACATCGATATTGATCTTGCACCGGCGTGCTTAATCCGTATCCATTATTTTCAATAATAAAAATAACAGGTAGTCCCCATACCGCTGCTACATTCAAGGCTTCATGAAAATCTCCTTCGCTGGTACCTCCATCGCCCGTAAAAGCAAGTGAAACTTTATTTTTTTGCGATAGTTTATAGGCCAATGCTGCCCCATCAGCTACTGCCAATTGAGGGCCAAGGTGAGAAATCATTCCACAGATATGATGTTCCTTGCTTCCAAAATGAAAGCTGCGTTCTCTGGCTTTACTATATCCTTGTTGAGTGCCCTGCCATTGCAGGAATAATTGGTGCAGCGGCATTTGGCGTGTGGTGAAAACCCCCAGATTGCGATGCAAGGGCATGATCCATTCGTCAGGTTCTAGTGCCAGAGTAGCTCCAACTGCAATTGCTTCCTGACCAATTCCGCTAAACCATTTAGAAATTTTTCCCTGCCTTAGTAACACCAACATTTTATCCTCGATCATGCGAGGCCACAGCAGCTGTTTGTAAAACGCCAATAATTGATTGTTCGATAAATCCTTCCGCTCAAAATTCATAACACAAATTTCAGTAAATAAGTTTAACCAACATCAAACTACCACTAACTCATAAAAGTCAGAAGGGTTTAAATATCGTTGCGCCAGTTCTTGTAATTGGCGTGCATTCACAGTACGAATAGTGTCGATAGTTCTATAAAAATGAGCAGGGGGTAAATCATTTAAGATCAAATTTTTCCATCGGGCAATCAGTTGAAATGGCCCATCCAGATCCCCCAAAAGTCCTCCCATCATATAATTACGTACCAGATTCAATTCTTCCTCCGATATCGGTTCATTACAAATTCGATTCATTTCAGCATAGACCTCTTTTATGGTAACCGCACAAACTTCTTTCCCTGCTTCTGTGCTGATCATCCAAGCAGATGTTTGTTGAAGATTGAGTAAATAGCTGTGGATGCCATAGGTATATCCTTTTTCTTCTCGAATATTATTCATGAGTCTTGAGCCAAAAAATCCGCCAAACACCGTATTCAATACAAGCGCTGGTAAAAAATCAGGATGTTGTCTGCCCGGAAAAGGCCTTGCTATACGAATAGCCCCCTGAATACCTGCCGGATCATTTTGAATATTGAATTTTTTTTGCGTAGCAGGACAAATAGTATGAGTAGGTAAATTGGTTTTGCTGATGGGAAGATCTCCAAAATATCGATTGAGCTTTTTCAATAAGTCAACAGGTATTTTCCCGGCTACAAAAAGTTGAAAATCCCCACGCAAATAAAACCGATCATAAAAAGCAAGTATCGCCTCTCTTGTGAGCAAATCAAATGCGGCAGCAGAGCTGTATCTGCCATAAGGATGATCCTCTCCAAACAAATAGGTATCAATCAAGCGGCCTGCCACATAATCTGACTTGCGCAGATTTACAGACAAGCGCTGTTTCATGTTTTGTTGATACAGTAATAATTCATGCGCAGGAAATACCGAATCCGTTAACACTTCCCGGATCAAGGGTAGAAGCACATCAATATGTTTATTCAAGCAATGCAGCGTGAGGCCTGCCTGTTGATTATAACAACCTCGATTAACATATGCACCAACATAATCAATCTTTTCGTCGAGTTCATAGGCTGTATGTTGGGTGGTTCCTGCACGCAATAAATAATTGGTAGTAGCAGCAATCAGATTTTGTGACTCATAACAATTACCGGCTTTATAGAGCCATTCAATTTGTAAAACATCTTCGGCACCCGCATCAATCATGTATACATCCACCCCGTTATCTAGTTGGTGATGCGTATAAAGCTTTAGTTCCAGTTGGTAATGAACCGCATCAACTATCGGTGGCGTTTTTTGACGATCGATCATGCGGAAGGGTTTGCGTAATAATAAAGCGTGTTTTCATTTTCGGAGCGGAATAACTCATTGGATACGGTTGCCACTTGTGCAGTAGTAACGGCTGCGTATTTGCTGAGTTCCTGATTCATCAGGGCAGCATCGCCGAGTAATTCATAGTAAGCCAGACTGCTTGCGCGACTCATTACACTCATATCCTCAAACGCAATAGCACTCTCTGTTTTATTTTTTACTTTTTCTAGCTCTTGCTCCGAAGGTTGTTGTCCTTTGAAGATATTTAGCTGTTCATTCAAAGCCTGCTCCGCTTTTTCCATGCTCACTCCTTCCACCAGCTTCCCTTCAATAGCAACCAGCCCCGGATCACTGCTCCCGAAATGATAACAATCAATATGCACAAATAATTTTTGCTCCTTGACCAATTGTTGGTGTAATCGTGAGGAAGCACTGCCTCCCAGCATATCGGTTAATAGATCAGTAGCATGGTAAGTGGCGCCTAATCTGTTAGTCATATGCCATGTTTTGCAAAGATGATCTAACGGAACAGGCGCCTGAATCATTTTATAACGAGGAGCTGTTTGCACCGGTTCAACAGGCAATTGACGCTGGTAGCGGGTTCCTGAAGGGATAGGGCCAAACCATTTTTCTGCAAGTGCGCGCACCTGCGCAACATGTACATTACCTGCTACCACCAGAATAGCATTGCAAGGCGTGTAGTGTTTAAAGAAAAAATCTTTGACTTGTTGCAAGCGAGCTTGTTCAATATGTGCCAGTTCTCGGCCAATGGTCATCCACCGATACGGATGAACTTGATAGGCCAAGCTGCGCATATGACTCCACACATCGCCGTAGGGTTTATTTAAATAGTGTTCTTTAAATTCTTCACAAACCACTTTTTGTTGTACTGCTAAACTTTTTTGACTGAATGCCAGTGAAAGCATTCGATCACTTTCTAACCAAAATGCAGTTTCCAGGTTGTCTGCAGGGAGTTGTATGTAATAATTAGTGAAATCATTGGTGGTGTATGCATTGTTTTCACCTCCCGCCAGTTGTAATGGTTGGTCATACTCCGGAATGTGAAGAGAACCTCCAAACATTAGATGCTCAAATAAGTGAGCAAAGCCGGTTTGATCAGGATCTTCGTCACGAGCCCCTACATCATACAGTACATTGACTACTGCCATTGGGGTGGAAATATCCGTATGCACCAACACGCGTAGTCCGTTGGAGAGGGTAAATCGGTCAAATGTTATCATGAAGAGGCAAAGTTAACTGTTCAACAGGCTTTCTTGAAGGAAGAGATGTAATTTTGCGGCCATGTTAACAGATCAGCTACTACACCGCGCCCTGCAATTTGAATCATTGAATCTGGAAGAGGGTTTGCACTTATTCAAACAAGCGCCATTAGCTGATTTGATGTATGTGGCTGATGAACTCAGAAAAATTCAGGTTCCACACGGGAAAGTAACCTGGCAGATTGATCGCAATGTAAACACCACTAATGTTTGTATCGCAAATTGTAAGTTTTGTAATTTCTTCCGTATTCCTGGTCATCCGGAATCCTATATCACCGATATGGATACTTACCGGATTAAAATCAAAGAGACTATTCGATTTGGTGGCGACCAATTACTCTTACAAGGCGGACATCACCCTGAATTGGGCTTACAATTTTATGTAGACACTTTTAAAGCTATTAAAGCCGAATTTCCTGATATACGACTTCATGCATTGGGGCCTCCGGAGATTGCGCATATTACCAAACTTGAAAAAAGCACACATCACCAAGTGCTGAAAGCACTACAAGAAGCAGGATTGGATTCTTTACCAGGTGCCGGTGCAGAAATTTTAGTGGATCGTGTTAGACGTTTGGTTTCAAATGGAAAATGTGGGGCACAAGAATGGCTGGACATCATGCACGAGGCGCACAAACTTAACATTACCACTTCTGCCACCATGATGTTTGGACACGTGGAAACATTGGAAGAACGATTTGAACACTTAATTAAGATTCGTGAGGTACAAGCACGTAAACCGGAAAATGCAAAAGGATTTTTAGCCTTTATTCCTTGGACCTTCCAAGACGTAGATACACTGTTGGCAGAGATACGTGGTGTACAAAACCTAACTACTAAAGAAGAGTATATCCGAATGATTGCTATCAGCCGAATCATGCTCCCCAATGTTAAAAATATACAAGCCAGTTGGTTGACAGTTGGCAAAGAAACTGCTGGCGTTTGTTTGCATGCAGGCGCTAACGATTACGGATCAATCATGATTGAAGAAAATGTGGTGAGTGCTGCCGGAGCACCGCACCGATTTACTTATAAAACTATTCAGGAAGCAATCCGTGAGACAGGATTTGAGCCACAACTTCGCAATCAGGAATATGAATGGAGAGAAATTCCTGCTGCTATTGAAGAGCAGGTGATCAATTACTAGTAATGTAAGAGTCTTTCGACTGCCATTTCGAGCGTTTCTTTTTTCTTCGCAAAACAAAATCGTATCACGTGGTTGTCTTTTCCGTCTGCGTAAAAAGCCGATACAGGTATGGTGGTTACCCCAGCCTCCTTGGTGAGTCGAGTAGCAAAAGCTAAATCTCCTTGGTCGCTTATTTGATTGTATCGGCCACAGATAAAATAACTGCCATGACTAGATAAGAGTTCAAAGCGTGTGGACTGCATTAGTTGAACAAAAAAATCTCTTCGCTCTTGCATAAATGCGCCCAAGCTCAAATAAGCTTCTTTGTTTTTAATAAACTCAGCTAAGGCAACTTGCGTGGGAGTAAAACAGCTGAAAGCATTAAACTGATGAATTTTTCTAAATTCTTTCATCAATGATGAAGGGGCTACGCAATAGCCAAGTTTCCATCCCGTGCAATTATACACTTTACCAAAAGAAAAGCAAACAAAGGAGCGCTCGATTAGGTCAGGGTAACGTAAAATGCTTTGATGGGGAATGTTATCATAGATCAAATGTTCATATACCTCATCACTAAGAATTAAAATCGAGGTATTGGCAATGACTTTTCTTAATTCTTCGATATCAGCAGAACTCAACACCGCTCCGGTTGGGTTATGTGGAGAGTTAATGATAATTGCTTTAGTACGTGGAGTAATGGCTTTGCGTACAGCCTCCCAATCAATGCGATAATCCGGATAGACCAAGGGTAAGCGTATAGCAACGGCACCATTCACTTCGATAGTAGGGATATAACTATCATACGCAGGCTCAAATAAAATCACCTCATCGCCTGAATGCAGTACAGCTGTTAGTGCTGAATAGATGGCATTGGTACCACCTGGAGTAATAGTTATGGATAGATCGGGATCAATAGCAGTTCCGTACAGGAAATGAATTTTTTCAGCAATCGCTTCCCGCAAAGGCAACCAGCCTGGCATAGGAGCATATTGATTGTAATTATCCCGCATGGCCTTTGCAACTAACTCAACCAGCGTTGCATCCATGGGAAAATCAGGAAATCCTTGACCAAGATTCACAGCTTGATGCTGCGTTGCTAAAGCACTCATCGTGGTAAAGATGGTAGTGCCTACCGTAGGAAGTTTAGATGAAATGATCAAAGTATAGTTATAAGTATTGTTCCCCCATATTTCGTTTTACTTCAGCAACATATTCTTTGATAAGCTGTTCTTTATCTTTCTTACAAATCAATAAAGCATCCTCCGTATCAACAATAATATAATCGCGTAAACCTTGGAGCAAGACTAATTTTTTATCAGGTGCATGGACCATGCAATTATTGGCATCCACAACCATTACATTCTTGCCAACTACTGCATTCCCAAAATAATCTTTTTCCATGTTATCCCAAGCACTATTCCAAGCTCCCAGATCACTCCAACCAAAACTAGCGGGAATCACAAATACATTGGATGCTTTTTCCATAACGCCAAAGTCCACAGATACGTTAGTACACTGCGGATAGATTCGCTCAATAGCTTCCCGTTCTGAAGGAGTGTTGAAATGCTCTTTCTCTGCAGCAAAGACTTCATACACTTCAGATAAATGCGATTCAAAAGCCGTAAGTACGGTGCTTACTTTCCAGGTAAAAATGCCAGCATTCCATAAAAAATCTCCGCTAGCTATAAATGCTTTTGCAATTTCCTCGCTGGGTTTCTCTGTAAACGTTTTTACTTTAAATACATCAGGGGCAGCTTTCAGCATTTCATGCTGAATATAACCATATCCTGTGTTAGGATGCGTTGGCTTGATTCCAATGGTCACTAATGAATTGATGTTCTCCACAAAATCAAGCGCCCTAGAGGCTGTTTGTACAAATTGTTCTGTTTCTGTTACCAAATGATCTGCTGGTGCAGCAATCATTACTGCAGAAGGATCCTTAGCTTGTAAATGAAAAGCAATATAAGCAATGCAAGCAGCCGTGTTTTTTCGAGAGGGCTCTGCAAGAATATTAGAAATAGGTAATTCAGGAAGTTGCGCTTTTACAATGTCTACATACTCATGTGAAGTAACCACGTATACATTGGCAGGGGGCACTACTTTGCTGTACCGATCATAACTCTGCTGAATCAAGGTTTTTCCTGTTCCTAAAATGTCCAGAAACTGTTTGGGGTAACGGGTTCTGCTCATGGGCCAAAACCGGCTTCCAATTCCACCGGCCATTATGGCCACATATTGATTGTTCTTCATAGGATATTTTATAACAAGCCCTCGCGTAACAGATCATGAATGTGAACAATGCCCAGGTATTGCTGATTTTCTGCAATGGCAATTTGAGTGATTTTCTTTTTCCGAAGCAGATCTAATGCAGATACAGCTAGCTCGTCAGGAGTAATGGTAATAGGATTTTTAGTCATTACATCCGCAGCAACTAATCCATCAATTGATTTACCCTGGTCCAATAAACGTCGTAAATCCCCATCTGTAATGATCCCTACTAATTGATCTGCCTCGTTCAACACTGCCGTAACGCCCAGACGGCCATCGGTCATGGCTACAATTACTTCACGCAAGGACTGATTGATCTTTACAGCTGGGCGTTGATTTTGCATGCCCAGGTCTTGCACACGCAAGTATAATTTTTTACCCAAGGCCCCGCCTGGGTGAAATTTTGCAAAATCCTCAGACCTAAACCCTTTCAACTCCATTAAACAAATAGCCAATGCATCGCCCATAACCAATTGAGCTGTGGTGCTGCTGGTAGGAGCCAAATTATTTGGACAAGCTTCTTGTTGTACGGTAGTATCCAAAACCAAAGAAGCTTTTTGCGCTAATGAAGAATGAATATTGCCCACCATAGCAATGATGGTGTTTCCAAAATTGTGAATCAATTGAACCAAAACTTTAATTTCAGGACTCTCCCCACTCTTACTGATAATGATCACCACATCGTTCTGCTGAATCATTCCTAAATCTCCATGAATAGCATCTGCGGCATGCATGAATAAAGAAGGTGTGCCAGTGGAATTAAATGTGGCTACAATTTTTTGAGCAATGACTGCACTTTTCCCAATTCCGCTTATTACAATTCTGCCCTTAGTGGCAGCAATGGCTTCAACGGCTTTGATAAATTGGTCATTAACAGAGGAGCGCAGCCCTTGAATAGACTGTGCCTCTAAGTCGATGGTTCGTAAGGCTGTTTGCTGAATCAATTCCTTCATAGGCCGAGGATCAGTCTGTTTCAGGTTCTTTTGTTTCCCTCAAACGGGAGACAAAATTAGCCCCATTTAGGTATAAATCAACCCTGTTTAAAATGTGAAATTTTAACTAAACAGCACTTTCTTTAGAGGCCTATACTAAGTATATTCGTTGCTGCATCAGCTTGATTTATTTATAAAAAAAATCAATCAATCGCTTAATAATCAATTATTTAGAAAAGTGTGGGTTAAAAATAACATACCAAATAAAAGGAGTACCTTAAAGGAGTCATGAGCAAGCTTATCAAAAAAAAATCTGTAAAAAAATCACCCGGAAAGAAAAAAGCGCCCATATCAGCTCCTGTAAAAGATCTTCATAAGGCTTTACAACAATACTTCGGTTTCAATAAATTCAAGGGTACGCAGGAAAAAGCGGTAGAAAGCTTATTAGCCGGCCACGACACTTTTGTGATTTTGCCCACTGGCGGTGGAAAAAGTTTGTGCTATCAATTGCCCGCCTTGATTAGTGAGGGCGTTGCCATTTTTATTTCGCCGCTGATAGCGCTCATGAAAAATCAAGTGGATCTAATTCGCGGATTTAGTAGCCACGATCAGGTTGCGCACTTTTTAAACTCCACGCTATCCAAAAAAGAGATACGTGCCGTGCAGGATGATCTGTTAAGCGGTGCTACAAAAATGCTTTACGTAGCTCCCGAAACATTGACTAAGCAAGAGAATATTGATTTTTTCTCCTCACTGTCTGTTTCTTTTTTTGCAGTAGATGAAGCGCATTGCATTTCGGAGTGGGGACACGATTTTCGACCAGAATATCGGCGCTTAAGAGAAATGATGACACAGATTAATGCTCACGCACCGGTGATGGCATTAACAGCAACGGCCACACCCAAAGTTCAAAGTGATATCATCAAAAATCTGGATCTAAGAGATCCTCATATTTATATTTCCTCTTTTAATCGTCCTAATCTTGATTATGAGGTACTGCCTAAAATAAAAAAAGCGCAAACCGACGAGAGTATTGTTCGTTTTATCAAAACTATGAAAGGCAAGAGCGGTATTATTTACACGCTCAATAGAAAAACCACGGAAGAACTGGCAGACGTACTGATGGCCAATGGAATCAAAGCGGTTGCCTATCATGCCGGGATGGAAGGCAAAGTACGTGCAGAAAGACAGGATCAGTTTTTGGGTGAAGAGATGCAAGTGATCTGTGCCACCATTGCTTTTGGGATGGGGATTGACAAACCGGATATTCGATTTGTGATCCATTACAATATTCCAAAAAGTATTGAGAATTATTATCAAGAAACCGGAAGGGCAGGGCGCGATGGATTAGAAGGACGCTGTGTTTTATACTACTCTCATAAAGATGTTTCCAAATTGGAACATCTGATGCGAGATAAGCCGTTGAGCGAACGCGAGGTTGGCGCGCAATTGATTCAGGAAACTGTTGCTTTTGCTGAAACCGGGGTTTGTCGTCGAAAAGTATTGATGAGCTACTTTGGCGAAGAATACACGCAAGAGAATTGTGGTCACTGCGACAACTGTAAGCATCCTAAGGAAAAAATTGAGGCCAAAGAAGAAGCAGCATTAGTGTTAAAGGCAATTCGACAATTGGACGAACGATTTGCCGCAGACTATGTGGTTCATATAATTACCGGAAGATTAACCCCACAGATTACACTCTTTAGACACGAAGGACTGGAAGTTTTTGCCAGTGGAAATAATAGAGAGGCCTTTTTTTGGCATTCCTTGATTCGACAAATGATTCTGGAAGGATTCTTGTCAAAAGATATCGAAGAATATGGCCTGTTAAAATTCACGAAGAAGGGGGAAGCTTTTTTGAAAAAACCAAAGCCCTTCCATATTGTATTAAACAAGCAATTTGATAATGCAGATGGAGAAGATGACTGGGAGGTTGCAGAAGAAGTCGAAGAACTGTCCCTTGATCAAGTATTATTTAAACAACTGGTGGACTTACGTCAGCAAGAAGCTAAAAAAAGATCCTTGCCCCCCTTTGTAATATTTCTGGAAACCTCCCTAAGAGATATGGCCTCTATCTACCCGATCACCCTGGTGGGATTAGAAAAATGTCAAGGAGTAAGTAAAGGGAAGGCGCTAAAATATGGTAAACCTTTCGTGGACCTCATTGCTCTTTATGTTGAGGAAAACAATATAGAGCGCCCTGATGATTTTGTGATGAAGAGTGTGGTCAATAAAAGTGGAGATAAGGTTTACATTATTCAGAATACCGATAAAAAAGTTCCCCTGGAAACCATTGCCAAGAATAAAGGCTGGCGCATGGACCAACTATTGGAAGAAATGGAAACCATTGCTGCCAGCGGAACTCGTTTAAACCTGGACTACGCCATAGAACAAATGATCGATGAGGAAGAGCAAGACGAGATCATTGCTTATTTCAAAAGCTGCGAAACCTCTTCTCTGCAAGTGGCACAGGAAGAATTAGCCGAATTTGACTTTACCTGGGAACAGTTGAAAATAATGCGTATCAAATTCCTGACTAAATACGGAATGTAATACAACGGCTATTTGCTACTTATCCTTTTGGTTTCTCCAACAATTTGAAAAATTGATCCAGTTGTGGCAAAATCACAATACGCGTACGTCGATTAGCCGCGCGTCCTTCTTTGCTGCCATTGTCTGCTACCGGTTTATATTCACTACGGCCAGCAGCTACCATTTTAGCCGGATCTAATCCATATTTTGACTGCAACAAACGCACTACGGTAGTAGCGCGAAGCACGCTCAAGTCCCAATTATCACTAATGACACCACTGCCATTGAAGGCCACATCGTCGGTGTGCCCTTCTACCATAAATTCCAGGTCGGGTTGATTCTTTAACACCAATGCCACTTTGCCTAACACTTCATTAGCGCGATCGGTTACCTGATAGCTGCCTACCTTGAACAACAGTTTATCAGATATGTCTACATAAACAACTCCTTTGTCCACCTTAATATTAATATCCTCGTCGGCTAAATTTCCAATTGCACCTTTTAGGTTCATCACTAATGACATATTAAGCGAGTCCTTATAAGACATCTGCTGCTGAATACTTTGAATATAGAGATCCTTGATGCCCAGATTGTCCATTGACTTTTTAATACTCTCCGCTTGTTGCGTGGAGATCACCGACATATTTTCAAGCTGCTTTAGCGTTTGGTTATTATTTGCTTTCCAATAGTCAATTTGTTCCTGTAATTCTTTAATACGTGCGGTCAATAATGCTTTCTCACGCTCAAGGGTTTCTTTTTGACGGGCAAGAATTCCTTTTTCTTCGCCACAAATATTATTTTCTGATTCCAGTATTTTATACCGGTCTTGCAACTTTGCAAACTCGGTTTGTGCATTTTTAAACTTTTTGCTACTTACACAGGAAATAAAAAAAAGTGGCGCAAGGGCAATGAAAACAATAGAACGTAAACGCATAAATATTAAATTGAAGGTTAGTATTGCAAATATAAAAAACAACCCTTATCTCTAACCTGTTAAATTTGTGAATGCACCAGAAAAGAAAGGCCGCGGTTGGTTTTATTTTTTTAACACTGTTTTTGGATGTTATGGGGTTGGGGCTGATCATCCCCGTTTTGCCCTCATTAATAGCCAGTCTTAAAGGAGTGTCCATCAATGAAGCCAGCTCCTATGGAGCTATGCTGATCTTTGCCTATTCCTTTACTCAATTTTTTTGTGCCCCCATTATGGGTAATCTAAGTGACCGCTACGGAAGAAGACCTGTATTGCTATTGTCCATATTTGGATTTTTCATAGACTATCTGCTTCTTGCATGGGCTCCAACCTACGCTTGGCTATTGGTGGGAAGGGTACTTGCGGGTATAGCAGGATCAAGTATTAGTACTGGAAGCGCCTATATAGCCGATATCAGTAATCATCAATCACGGGCCAAAAATTTTGGGATGATCGGTGCTGCTTTTGGACTTGGTTTTATTTTAGGGCCCGCCTTGGGAGGCCTGTTGGCAGGATGGGGGATTCGTGCTCCTTTTTATACTGCCGCCATTTTGTGTTTGATCAATGGCCTCTATGGATTTTTTGTATTGCCGGAATCACTTCCTAAAGAAAATCGCAGAGCTTTTGATTGGAAAAGAGCTAATCCATTTGGAGCGTTAAAGATCTTTACTTCCTTTTCGCAGGTTACAAAGCTGGGTATTGTTTATTTTCTTATTTACATGGGAGCACAGGCCGTACAGAGTACTTGGAGTTATTTTACAATTTACCGGTTCAGCTGGAGCGAAAGCAAAGTGGGACTTTCTCTGGCAATAGTAGGGGCTTTGGTAGTTTTTGTTCAGTCGGTGCTAATCAGAGTAATTAATCCACGCATTGGGAACAGGAGAAGTATTTATTTGGGACTTTCCTTATACACATTTGGCTTAGTTCTTTTTGCTTTTGCCACACAGGGTTGGATGATGTTTCTTTTTTTAATCCCTTATTGTTTTGGAGGTATTGCTATGCCTTCTCTTCAATCCATATTATCCGGCCTTCTTCCTTCTAATGTTCAGGGCGAACTACAAGGGGCGTTGACCAGCATTATGAGTCTCACAGCCATGCTGGGGCCATTGGTCATGAATAACTTATTTTCCTACTTTACCAGCTCCTACAGCCCCGTGTTTTTTCCTGGTATAGCCTTCTTCACTGGAGCAATTTTCTTGTTTAGTGCATTGATTATCAGTAAACTAACATTCAAACTAGCAAACAGTCGTTAGTTTAATTTTTTCTTGGCATCTTTGCAGCAGATTGGATAAGCCAATTCAACGATTCTTAGCCATTTTTTTATGACATTAGCCTCTAACTTTTTCTCTACAGAAACAGCTCGGGCCCAGGCTGAATTAGAAACCTGGGTCAAACAAATTTCCAAGTATTGCGAAGCAGCAAACATTCATTGGTGTGACGGTTCACAGGAGGAGTATGATAATCTTTGCGAATTATTGGTAAAGAAAGGAACCTTTATTAGGCTTAATCCTGAAAAAAGGCCTAATAGTTTTGCTTGCTTTAGTGATCCAAGCGATGTGGCTCGTGTAGAGGATCGCACTTTCATTTGCAGTCTTCGGAAAGATGATGCCGGTCCAACCAATAATTGGATGGATCCGTTGGAAATGAAAACCAAACTAAATGATCTGCTAGGAGGATGCATGAAGGGAAGAACCTTATACGTGATCCCTTTTTGTATGGGTCCGGTTGGTTCGCCCTATTCCCGTTACGGTGTACAACTTACAGACTCTGAGTACGCTGTGGTCAGTATGCGAATCATGACTAGGATAGGCAGCGAAATTCTTCCTTATTTACAAAAGAAAGGATATGTAAAATGTTTGCATACGGTAGGCGCACCATTGGGTGGTCTTCAAAAAGATAGTACTTGGCCTTGCAATCCCGATGTGAAATACATCTCGCATTTTCCTGAAGAAAGATTAATTATTTCCTATGGAAGCGGTTATGGTGGCAATGCCCTCATGGGTAAAAAATGCTTTGCTCTGCGAATTGCTTCAGTAATGGGTCGTGAAGAAGGCTGGTTAGCCGAGCACATGTTGATCCTGGGTGTGGAGTCGCCGGATAAACAAAAAACTTATGTAGCGGCAGCATTCCCCAGTGCTTGTGGTAAAACAAATTTTGCAATGCTTGTTCCGCCAAAAGAATTCAGCGACTGGAAAGTGAGCACAGTGGGCGATGATATTGCCTGGATACATAAGGGGAAAGGGGGAGCATTGCATGCCATCAACCCAGAAGCCGGATATTTTGGTGTAGCCCCCGGCACCAATTATCATACCAATCCCAACGCGATGGAAACCATCAGGGCTAATACCATTTTTACCAATGTGGCAATTACCGCTGATCAAGATGTTTGGTGGGAAGGATTAACCAAGGAAATTCCTGAAGGGTTAACAGACTGGAAGGGCAAACCTTATGATTCCAGCACAGGACAACCTGCTGCACATCCCAACTCACGTTTCTGTGCACCCGCACACCAAAATCCTGCCATTGATGAGAATTGGGAAAACCCGGATGGCGTTCATATTTCAGGATTCATTTTTGGTGGAAGAAGAAGTACCAGCGTGCCCTTGGTCTATCAAAGTTTCAACTGGAGTTTTGGTGTTTATATGGCTGCTACTATGGGGAGTGAAATGACCGCTGCAGCCTTTGGTGAAATTGGAAAAGTGCGTCGCGATCCTTTTGCCATGCTGCCCTTTATGGGATATCATATTGGAGATTACGTGAATCATTGGTTGCAATTCGGCAGAGATCTTTCCAATGCTCCACGGGTTTTTAGCGTCAACTGGTTTAGAAAAGATGAGCAAGGACAATTTTTATGGCCCGGTTATGGTCAAAACATACGCGTGCTAAAATGGATTGTAGGCCGAATTCGTGGGCAGGCACAGGCCGTTGAAAGTCCAATTGGATGGAGGCCCCGTTATGTTGATATGGATTGGAGAGGTCTGGATAATTTTTCAAAAGAGGATTTTGACAAAGTGATGATCATAGACAAAGAGGAAGGAAAACTTGAACTCTTAGATCATCGGGATCTGTTTGAAAAAGTACACGACAAGCTACCTAAGGAGTTTTTCTATATGCGCGAGCTACTACTCTCTGCCCTTTGGCGTTCGCCAGAGAAATGGGGGCAACAGCCTGAATAGGGTTAGATATTTCGTTACTTTGCGGACAATTTAGCATATGTCAACAGATCAGGTGTTCCGCGAAGAGATTAACAAAGCCAGCGATTTTAAATTCGGGGCAAACGTAGCCCATGTGTTTGACGACATGGTCAATCGTTCCGTGCCTTTCTATGGCGAAATTCAACGAATGGTAGCAGAGTTGGCGGCCGATCATGCCAGAGTAGGCACTTTTGTCTATGATCTTGGTTGTTCTACAGGAACCACTATGATTGGCATGGATACGCTTGTTGATCAATCCATCAAGTTTATTGGGATCGATGATTCGCCCGAAATGCTGGAAAAGTGTAAGGCAAAATTCGATGAGATCAACTTCGCTCGCCCCTATGAATTACGTTGCAAGGATTTGGGACAGGGTGTGAAAATCGAAAACGCTTCTGTAGTGGTGCTCTGTCTCACGCTTCAGTTTGTTCGGCCCATTTACAGAGAAAAATTAATTCAGGATATTGTAAGTGGTTTGAATAGCGGTGGCGTTTTAATTATCGTAGAAAAAATTTTGGCGGAAGAAAGTAATTTCAATCGCAACTTTATCAATTACTACTACAATTACAAACGTCGCAATCAGTACAGCGAATTAGAGATCTCTCAAAAAAGAGAAGCATTGGAGAATGTGCTGGTCCCTTATAAATTGAGCGAGAATATCAGTTTGCTACGCGATCAGGGATTTGCTCATTGTGAGGTGTTTTTCAAATGGTACAATTTTACCGGTCTGGTGGCCGTAAAAAAATAATCTTCAATTTACTTTTATGGTTACGATCGGTAACTTCTTTTTCAAATACCGTAATATCATCTTTATTCTTTTTTACGGTGCGCTGTTTTTGCCATCCCCCTTGTTATTTACAGCAACCTGCTGTGGACCCTCTTACTATTGGTGGCCCATTATATTGGGTTTACTCACCACTTTGTTGGGGCAAGCCATTCGCGGTGCCACTATTGGATTAGCCTACATTGTTCGGGGAGGCAAGGAAGGGAAACCATATGCAGACGGACTTGTTACAGAAGGAATTTTTAGTCATTGCAGAAATCCACTTTATGTTGGAAATATTTTAATGTTATTAGGTGTAGGCATACTTGCCAACTCTCTTTTCTATGTGGCTGTAATGGTTCCGGTTTTTTTATTTATTTATCAGACCATTGTTTTGGCAGAAGAAAATTTTCTGCGAGGAAAGTTTGGGGCAGGCTATGATGCTTATTGTGGCGATGTTAATCGTTGGTGGCCGCGCTTGCAAGGGCTTGGTAGAACATTGTCCGGCATGGAGTTCAATTGGAAGCGATGGATACTCAAAGAACACACCACACAATACATTTGGTTAGCTGGAATTTTTTTACTCCTCTTTGCTCCTATTCCTGTTTGGCGTTATCCGGCATTGGCCTGTCAGGATGAGGTTTGGCGTAATCAATTGTTAGGCATTTGTCTTGCATCTCTGACCACCTTATACGTGTTAATTCGGGTATTAAAAAAATCTGGAAGGTTTACTGATTGAATTTCAGAAAATTAGCAGATTCCCTACTTCGTAAACAATTCGTTCCCAGACTTGTTATTTTTGCAGAACAAATTAACCCGATATGATTAAGACCGGCAATCCCATAGTAAGTATTTATACGGAAATGACCCCTAACCCCGAAACCATGAAGTTTGTGGCAAATAAACTTTTATACCCGGGAAAAAGCGTGGACTTCCTAGATGTGGCCAGCGCAGGACCTTCTCCAATGGCCACTGAATTATTCGGTTTCCCTTTTATTAAAGCCGTTTTTATAGCCAGCAATTTTGTTACACTTACAAAAACTGCTGAAACCGACTGGGACGATGTAATACCATCGGTTCGTCAATTTTTAAAGGATTATTTAGAAGAAGGCAAGCTTGTAGTGAATGAAGAAGAGTTATCCGCCGTAAAGCAAAGCGTTTCCAATGAAGTGGTGGCCGACGATGATGATGTTGTAAAACGAATTAAAGAGTTGTTGGATATTTATGTTCGTCCTGCCGTTGAAATGGATGGTGGCGCAATTCAATTTAAAAACTATGAAGCGGGTACGGTTAGCTTGGTCATGCAAGGTAGTTGCAGTGGCTGCCCCTCCTCAATGATTACACTCAAAGCAGGGATTGAAGGAATGATGAAGCGAATGATCCCTGAAGTAAAAGAAGTGATCGCCGAATCAGAATGAGTAACAATCTGATAGCTGATCTGTGGGAATCAATCATTCAAACTTCTTGTATAGAATGGTTGGCGGCAGCTGCAGGAATTGTCAGTGTTTGGTTTAGTAAAAAAGAAAATAGTTGGGTATATCCCACCGGACTACTCAATACCATTATTTATACTTGGTTAAGTTTTAAGTTTCAATTACCCGGAGAAGGAGTGGTAAATTTTTATTATACCCTCATGAGTCTTTTCGGTTGGTATAATTGGTCTCGAAAAGATCTTAGACAAAAACCATTGGTGCAGATCAACTATGCCACCAATCAAGAGTGGATACAACATGTTTTGTTCTTTGCGGTTATTTATTTTGTTCTGTACGGTTCACTTACTGGGCTAAAAGAATATTTTTTTGAAGGGGCTATTCCTTGGGCAGATGCATTGGCTTCTGCAGCTGCATTTACAGGGATGTGGTTGATGACACAAAAAAAAGTAGAAAGCTGGTATTGGTGGATACTCACCAATATTACCTCGATGCCCCTTTATTTTGTGAAAGGTTTAAGGGTTACCGCGCTCTATTATTTAATACTTTTGTTGCTGGCTTTTGCAGGCTTGCATAGTTGGAAAGAAAAAGTGAAAAAGTCACATGCTTAAGAAAATAGTAATCATAGGCCCCGAGAGCACCGGAAAAAGTACCCTCTGTCAAGAACTGGCCGAGCATTTTGAAACAATCTGGTGTCCGGAATATGCCCGTGAGTATTTGCTTACTCATGGTACGGATTATTGTTTCCAAGACCTGCTAACTATTGCAAAGGGACAGGTTGCGTTGGAAGATCAGCTGGCTGAGAAGCTGGAAAAAAGGGCTGCTCCTTTATTAGAACAAGATTATGATATCCCATATTTTATTGATACGGACATGAGTGTTATGAAAGTATGGTGCCAATTTGTTTTTAATAAATGTCATCCGTTTATTGAGGAGCAATTGGCTAAACGAAAAGTAGATCACTACTTTCTATGTCAACCCGACTTACCCTGGGTAAAGGATCGGTTAAGAGAATATCCCGATCAGGCAACGCGTGAAAAATTATTTTTCATCTATCGTAATTGGTTGGAAAACCAAGCTGTTCCCTGGACACTCATACATGGCAAAGATGCAGAACGAAAACAGTTAGCCATTAGTGCTGTCAATCAAATACTGGAAACTGCTTTTGTTACCGATTCTCAATAAGTTTTCGAATTGTTGGTTCAGTTTGTATGTGCATCATTTGCCGGAGAATAAAATTACTTCTGCCCTGCACATAGTTGGAAGCTGGTTTTATGTTGAACTTCTTGGGATTGGGCAATCCGGCTGCAATCATAGCTGCTTCTCTTCGGGTTAATTGTCTGGCCGATTTTCCAAAGTAATATTGTGCAGCCGCCTCTACTCCAAACACGCCTTTGCCCATTTCAATCACGTTCAAGTATACTTCAAGAATTCTTTTCTTTCCCCATAGCAATTCAATCATAGTGGTAAAGTACACTTCAAGCCCTTTTCGTATCCAACTTCGGCCTTGCCATAAAAAAACATTTTTAGCCGTTTGCTGACTGATGGTGCTTCCTCCTCTTAATTTTTGCGGCTTCCTTTTATTATAGGCCATTGCCTCTTGTATACGTTTCCAATCAAACCCATAGTGTTGTGTGTAGAGTTGATCTTCCGAAGCTATCACGGCAAGCCGCATATACGGCGAGATTTCACTGGCCATCACATAATCTCTGCGCATGCCATTACCCACTAACCAATTGTTTAACTGTGTAATTGTTATAGGGGGATTGACCCAGCGTAAAGCCAGGATGTATATAAATTGAAGAATAAAAATGTAAAAAAGAGCACGTTTAACAGTACGCCACCAGGAAAATGAGGCTGAGGATTTAGCAGGCATAAACGATCAACATTGACTGGTTTGTAAAAACTTTTCCCAATCTGCCAGCATGGCCCCTTTCATTACGCGCGGAAATTTATGTTGGCTTCCCAATTTTCCCTTTGCTGCCATAAAGTCTAAAAATTTTTTTTCGGGGAGTACCTCGAGAAACACTTCTTTTAATGCACTATCCCTTTCTGTGGCATAATCATCATTTAATATTCTTAATTGTTGATCAATTTTAGTGCGTAACACCGCTGCATCCACTTTGTCGTCTGTGGCAATATACCAGCGATGCGCAAAAAAACTTTGATAAGGAAGACCAACTACCGTGTATTCAGGAATGCTGATGTTGAGTTCATTGCTCACTATTTCAATGGCCTTGTTCATGTTATCTACACTCAGGTGTTCTCCGGTTAAACTTAAGAAGTGTTTTATACGACCCGTAATTACTATTTCGGAACGTTCAATATCCGTAAATCGAATGGTATCCCCGATCAAATAACGCCAAGCGCCCGCGTTGGTACTCATGAGTAGCGCATACTCTTTTCCGGGTTCTACCTCATGAATCATTTTTGCGCTGGCAACAGGAAGGGGATTTCCATCGGCGTCAAAATTGGATTCATCAAACGGAATAAACTCAAAGAAAATATTGTTATTCAGGATCAATTGCATGCCTGAAGCATGTTCTCTTGTTCTATATCCGATAAATCCTTCGCTTGATAAATAATTCTCAACATATACAATAGGTTTACCTAATAATTTTTCAAATCCTTTCTTGTACGGTGCAAAGGCCACTCCTCCATGAACAAAAAAACTAAGATTGGGCCAAACCTCATGAATATGGTTCAGCTTATATCGTTCAATCACCATTTCCATTAGCATTTGGCACCAAGCCGGAACACCAACCAAAAAGCCAATATCCCAGTTAGGTGCTTGCTCAACAATCTCATGCAATTTTTGATTCCAATCACTAATTGCAGCAATTCGTCCTCCTGGCTTATAAAAAGTCTGAAACCAGAATGGCCTGCGCTTAGCTAAAATACCACTGAGATCTCCCGCAAACCATCCGGCCTTTCCTTTTTTTAGATCCGTAGCTCCCCCCAACATTAAAAACCCTTTGGTCATGGCCATCATATTAGCCTCCTCATATCTAGCCAAACTAATTAACTGTCGCAGGTAGTTTACCATATTGCTCCGCAGCAGATCATTAGTAACGGGAATATATTTACTGGCGGCCTCGGAAGTGCCGGAGCTCAATGCATAATATTTGATCTTACCGGGCCAGGTTACATCAGGAGTGCCATCGAGCGTTTGTTTCCACCACTGCTCGTAGATCTTATTGTAAGCATGAATAGGAACCAGTTCCTGGAATTTTTTTCCCGGATGCTTGCTCAATAAAACCTGATCAAATTGGTACTGCTGACCAAATGCGGTAAAGCGGGCTTTTTTCAACAGTTTTTTAAGTACCCTAAGTTGTTGCCGACGATTATCGTTAATGGGGATCTGGAGAATGGAGGCCAGTGCCCGTGGAATTTTTATGTCAAGAATAGACGCCATCGCACTGTTTCTGTTATAGTGCGAATATAAGCAATTGAGCGAGGGACATGTTATCTTCGCGCATGCTCCACACCATTTTACGTAACGCTGCAGACGCTGGCGCAGCAGAAATACTTCGTTTTTTCCAGGGCAGTTTTGAAATACACAATAAAGAAGGTGTAAACAACCTGGTTACCGAAGCAGACCATGCTGCTGAAAAAGCTATTCTGCAAGTAATTAAAAAAGCCTATCCGGATCACCAGATTTTAGCAGAGGAAAGTGGAGCGCTTGAACAATGCTCCGAATATAAATGGATCATTGATCCCATAGATGGCACCATCAATTTTGCGCAAGGTATTCCGCTAAACTGTGTATCGATAGCTGTGGAATGGAAGGGCTCCATCATTTTAGGAGCTGTTTATAATCCACATCTTCGAGAGTTCTTTTTTGCAGAAAAAGGAAAGGGGGCTACGCTTAATGATAAACCTATACAGGTCAGCAAAAAAACAACCACATTAAAATCCTGTTTGGTCACCGGCTTTCCTTACACCTACATCAATGAAAACAATGGCCCCATTGAAGTATTTGAACGGTTTGTACGTAAAGGAGTTCCTGTGCGTCGTTTAGGCTCTGCTGCAATTGACCTGTGTTGGGTTGCCTGCGGAAGATTTGATGGATTCTTTGAACAAAAACTAGAACCCTGGGATAGTGCTGCCGGATATTTAATTGTAGAAGAAGCCGGCGGTAAAGTAACAGGTTTCAGAGGAGAGGCTTTTTCGGTTTATCAACACAAGTTAATTGCTACAAACGGATTGATACACGATGAAATGGTAGAAGTGATTAATGGACGTAAAAAACTTTAAACTAGTATTATGTCAAATCAACGTACAGAAATCAGCTCCTTGGGAGAATTTGGGCTGATTGATCATGTTACTAAAAATATAGAACTACAAAACGCTTCTTCCATTGTAGGTGTTGGTGATGATGGAGCAGTGATAGATCATTTTGGCAAGCAAACCGTAATCAGTACGGATCTTTTGGTAGAAGGCGTTCATTTTGATTTGACCTATACCCCTCTTAAGCATTTGGGATATAAATCGGTAATCGCGAACATTAGCGATATCTATGCTATGAATGCAACACCTACACAGTTGGTAATAAGTTTAGGATTGAGTAATAGACTTAGCGTAGAAGCAGTGGAAGAGTTATACGAAGGAATTTATGCGGCCTGTGAAAAATATGGAGTAGACCTGGTAGGGGGCGATACCACCTCCTCGCAAAAAGGATTGATTATTTCCATAACAGCCATAGGCGAAGTAACCCCAGATGCTTTTGTTAAAAGAAGTACTGCACAAAAAGGAGATTTGATTTGTGTAAGTGGAGATTTGGGAGCTTCCTATATAGGGTTGTTGTTTTTAGAAAGAGAAAAAAAGATTTATCTCGAGAACCCAGGCGTTCAGCCTGATCTGGAAGGCGAAGCCTATGTAGTAGGTCGACTATTAAAACCTGAAGCCAGAAAAGATATTGTTGAATTTTTAGCAGCTCAAAAAATTCAACCAACCGCTATGATGGACATCAGTGATGGACTCAGTTCTGAGATCTTACATATCTGTAAGCAAAGTCAATTGGGCTGCGTGCTCTATGAAGAAAAAATTCCCATTGCAGAAGCAACCCGACAAGCCGCTTATAAATTTGAAATCGATCCCACAGCCTGTGCGTTGAGTGGAGGTGAGGATTACGAATTATTATTTACCATTCCTCAAACAGAATACGATAAACTGGTGCTCAATGAACAAATCAGTGTGGTGGGCTATATGACGGATGTGGAACAAGGTGCACAACTATTTACAAAAGGCGGCAGCAAATATCCCATCACGGCACAGGGATGGAATCATTTAGCCAGGAAATAGTCCAAATTTATCCCCATCTTTTAGAAAGGGAAGGGCTTGACGCAGTTCAATGAGCCTTTCTTTATTCAGCGTAATAGAATGAATTGCTTCCTGGTCTTTTTGGGCAAACAAAATCTCGCCCAATGGATCAATCACCATACTATCGCCACTGTGATAAACCCCCTTTCCATCTTCACCAATTCTGTTTACGCCTATTACATAGCACTGGTTTTCAATAGCCCGTGCTTGTAATAGTGTAATCCAGGCCTGTCTTCTTTTTTCAGGCCAATTAGCTACATAAACCAGTACATCATATTCAGGCTCTCCGTTTGAAACTTGTTGGCGAGCCCATACCGGGAATCGTAAATCATAACAGATTTGTAGGTTAAATCGCCAGCCATTAACAGCAGTGACCAATCGTTTATTTCCAGCAGTGTATTGTTTATCCTCCCCTGCAAAAGCAAATAGGTGACGCTTATCATAATAGCCAAACAGACCAGTGGGTAGCATCCAAATCAATCTGTTGAAGTACTTCCCATCTTCCTCAACAATCAAACTTCCGGCTAAAATCAATCGGTATTGCACGGCCATGCTTCTTAACCATTGTACAGATTCCCCCTCCATCTTTTCAGCGAGTTGGGAGGGGTTCATACTAAACCCCGTAGTGAACATTTCGGGCAATAGTACCACCTGCGTTTTGCCGGTAAGCGTAGCTATTTTTTCTTCAATGTGCTGTCGATTAGCCGCCTTGTCCTCCCAATGAAGCGTGGTTTGTATTAAAGAAACGGTAATGGTTGACATAAGATTTAAAATTTGGAAACAATAGAGCGAACCAGTGAGGGTTCAAATCCCCGGCCTACCAGATAATCTATTGTTTTTTTCTTTCGTATAATATATTGATGCTGTTTCAATGCGCTATACTTTTTAAGTGCCTGAGCTTCCAGCACTTTTTGATAGTGTTCTTCCTCAATCTGTTCCAGTGCTTTGCGTATACAATAGGCACTGATCTTTCGTTGTTGCAGTTCCAACTTAATACGAATTCGCCCCCAATGTTTGGCCCTCCACTTTCCGCCGGCATAGGCAATAGCAAAACGCTCCTCGTTTAAGTAATTGTCCTGTATCAACGAACTAATAATTTCATCATGCATCCGGGAGGAACACCCTAACTGAAAGAGTTTTTCCCGGGCCTCTTGGTGAGAACGCTCCTGATAAGCACAGTAATGACGCAGTTTTTGAAGTGCCTGTTCGGGCGTGAATGCCTTTTTATACATCCCTCCAAATCTACCATAAAATCAGTAGTTTCGCCATCAACCCATCAATAGAAATGGTATGAAATTCATTGCGAATTCTTCGGTGCTTTTGAAACAGTTGCAGCACATTTCCGGTGTTATTAACACCAACACGGTTCTTCCCATATTGGAGGACTTTTTGTTTGAAGTGGAAAAGAAGAAACTAACCGTAGTGGCCACCGATCTGGAAACCGTGATGCGTGTGCAACTTGATATTGAAGCTAAGGATACCGGAAAGGTTTGTATTCCTGCTCGTATTTTGATGGACTCATTAAAAAATATTGGAGACCAACCCCTCACTTTTACTATTGACAAGAATTTTGCCATTGAAATAACCAGCGACAATGGGAAGTATAAGGTGATGGGCGAAAATCCAGATAACTTCCCAAAAGAGCCCAGTGCAGATGATACCACTTCTTTTGAGATGAGCGCAACGGCGCTGCTTACTGCCATCAACAAAACTTTATTTGCAACCAGCAACGACGATCTTCGTCCAGCTATGACAGGTGTGTTTTTTGAATTAGATAAAAAGGGCTTGCAGTGTGTGGCCACCGATGCACATCGATTGGTTCGCTATAAGCGCACAGATATCAAGTGTCCTAAAACAGATTCTTTTATTGTTCCCAAGAAGCCATTGAATCTGGTTAAAGCTGCTGTACCCGATACAGAACAGGCAGTTACCATAAACTATAACAACAACCATTTGTTTATCAGTTATGGTACTACTCAAATGAGCTGCCGATTGATTGATGCCCGCTTCCCGGATTATAAAGTAGTAATTCCTACCGGAAATCCTTACACGTTGACTGTAGACAAGATGTCATTTCAAAGTGCGTTACGTCGCGTAAGCATTTTCAGTAATAAAAGCACCAACCAGGTTGCCTTGAGTATTACCGGCAGCGAGTTACAATTAACTGCGCAGGATGTGGATTTTAGTTTTGAAGGGAACGAACGTATGAAATGTCAATACAACGGAGAGGATTTAGTAATTGCCTTCAACGCCAAGTTTTTAATTGAAATGCTGGGGGCTACGGAAAGCGAAGACGTACTGATTGAATTATCTACTCCTAATAAAGCAGGAATCCTACGCCCTTTAACCATAGGGGACAATGAGGAACTGCAAATGCTTATCATGCCATTGATGCTGAATCAATAAATGTACTATCATGTGGTCGGAGTGGATCAACTACTTTCAAGATCTTGAGCAAAGGCCCGCCGAGAGATTAGCCATTTTAGTAGGAGGGCTTTTATTTTTTTGGATGCTCGAAGGAGCTTTCCCACTTTTTAAACTCCCATATCAAAAAGGTAAACTTCAACACGCCGCTATTAATTTTGTTTTTACGCTAATTCATTTGATTATTCACACCTTTCTGGCAATTTTGATCGTGGCCTTGTCTGATTGGTGTGCTCAACAATCGTTTGGATTGATTTATTGGAGTAGTGCCGGGATGGGTTTAACTATTTTGATTGGAGTGTTGGCCCTTGATTTCAGCAGTTGGCTGGTGCATTGGGTGATGCATCAACAAAAATTTTTCTGGCGCTTTCATATTATACATCATAGTGATCAAAAAGTAGATGTAACCACAGGACTTCGTCATCATCCGGGAGATAGTCTGCTGAGAGGAATCTTTTTTTTGTTACTGATATTTTTTTCAGGCGCACCCATGTATACGGTGATGATCTATCAAACGCTGGTGGTAGTGGCCACTGCATTTACACACGCAAATATTTGTCTTCCTGCAACTATAGACCGATTGTTGAGTTGGGTATTGATTTCTCCCAATATGCACAAAGTGCATCATCATTGGAAACAACCCTACACCGACAGTAATTATGGTGCGGTGTTTTCCGTGTGGGATCGACTATTTGGCACTTTCCGTTTTCTGGACATCAAGTCCGTTCAATATGGAATTGACAAGGATTACCCGGAAGAAAAAGATGAGGATCTGTTGAACCTGTTGAAAAGTCCTTTTCAAAAACAAAAAAAATAAACTGCAGGCATGAAAGTTGTAGCCCTGATTCCTGCTCGTTATACGGCCAGCCGATTTCCCGGAAAATTGTTGCAATCCCTGGGCAATAAAACCGTAATTAGACATACGACGGAAGCCACACAAGCCACGCTCTTATTTGATCAGGTTATTGTAATAACAGATAGTGATCTAATTGAAGTTGAAATCAACAAATTTGGTGGAGTATGCAAAAGAAGTACAAGGCATTTTGAAAGTGGAACCGATCGAATTGCTGAAGTAGCAGCCACTATGGACGCAGACATTATTGTCAACGTACAAGGAGATACCCCATTTATAAAAAAAGAACCGCTGGCAGCTTTATTAGATGCGTTTGATAGCCCCACGGTAGAAGTGGCATCATTGATGCAGCCAATTCTGGATCATACACTAATTCAAGATCCCAATGTTGTTAAAGTAGTTACAGACTTAGCTAATGACGCTTTGTATTTCAGCAGAAATCCCATTCCGTATAATCGAGACAACAGCCACTCTGCTGCTTATTACGAACATATTGGTGTGTATGCATTCAGAAAAAATGCATTGCTTGAGTTTACCACTTGGCCGGTTTCCAGTTTGGAATCCACTGAAAAATTAGAGCAATTACGTTATCTCGAACATGGCAAGAAAATCCGAATGGTCAAAACCAATTACAACAGTATAGCCATTGACACACCAGCAGATCTGGTGCGTGCTAATATTCACCTGGCCAGTCTATAAATATTTTAGAACATTCGAACGTCACGCATTTCGCGTGTCATAAATCTTGGCATGCCCGGGATGGTTTGTTGCTGCGGTATTTTCCCGCCTGTTTTATTTAGGTTAAACAAGAAACTAACCAGAAAATATCGACGCAAAACCATGCTGCGTGTATCCTGTAAATAGTTGTCACCAGCTGTACGAGTAATGCTTTGATTTTGATTGAGTAAATCGTTGGCCGATATTTTTAACTCCCCATTTTTATTTTTAAACATCAGCTTGCTTATGCTGGCTCCCAACAAGGGAATTCGTTGATTGAACCCGGCAGCACGCCCTGTGTTAATCAGGTAATCAAAATTTGTAGTGATTATAAAGCTGGCAGGCAATTTATAGGTAAGATCTGCATTGTAGGTTTGCGTCCAGTACTCCTCATTCAGCTTGCTGTTTATAGAATAATTCAGTTTGTTATACCCAAAGTTGGTGCGTAACCCAATATCAAATTTTTCTTTGCTGATATTGACTCCTACACCTTGTGTAAGTGTGAATGTTTGTGTAATATTCTCTCGCTTGTTGATCAAACTGATATCACGCAGATAAAGCATGGTATTTGTAGTGTTGATATTGGAACCTTTCAGTTTTGGATTTTTAAAGGGCAGGCCCAATGTAAAATAGGAGAACCCTCTCAGATAACCGTTTACGTTGGCGTAGGTTGTAGTTTGCACAGGACCACGCGTGATGATGCTGTTTACAATACGATTGTTGGTAGCGCTGATATTGATATTTGCAGCTACAAACCGGAAGGTTGCCAGGTTGAAGGTGTTATAACCAAGGTTTACATTATGCGTAAACTCTTGCTTCAAACCAGGATTCCCAATGCGAACATTTAGAGTGTCGGTTACATCCGGTACATTTTGCAACTGCGTTACCGTAGGCTGATTAGTGCGCCCGTTATAAGAGAATCTAAGATTCTTACTACGAGAAGGCGTATAGTTGAAATTAGCTGTTGGGAAAAAATTAGTAAAGTTTTGCCTGATCAAAGAGTCTTTTCTGGTAGCTGCTTGATAGGTATGATTCTCTAATAAGGATTGTTGCACTCCTACACCCATTTGGTAATTATATTTTTTCTCTTGCACACGAAAATTCAAGCCGGTACGATGCGCTTCAAATAAATTTTTAAACCGATTAGTTTGAAGCAGATTAGGATTATCGTACTTGTCATTGCTAGCATTGTAATTGAACGTTTCCTTTTCTGAGCGGCTGAAGTTATTGGTATACGCATAATTGATTTCCAACAATTTATTGTTTCCCAGTGGCTCAGTATAAGATGTGCTCACTATATTATTTCTGGTTTTAATAGCTTGTGAATATTGTTGATTCTGGGCAAAGTATAAAACCGGATTGCCATCGGGAAGGAAAAAGTGGTTATTAGATATTGTTTTTCCATCCGATTCGCTCATTCCCCATGTGCTACTCAATCCAATGGTAATGGTCCTTCCTATTTTTTTAAATTTTCTGCGGAATAAAATATTATTATTGAAATTACTTCCATCTCTCACATTTGCATTTCGTGAGTTGGTTCGAATAGCGGTGTAAGAGCGTGTTGGAGTTTGAGAGGTAGTCATGCTGGAGTCAAAACTACTGTTGTCAGAATGCTGCAGCGTTAACTGTGGCGTATATAGTATAGAAGTGAGCGAATCGATCTGATATTCAAATCGAATATTAACGCGATGATTTTGATTTAAATTATCGGATCGACTGGTTCTGTTTTGATAAGCGATTGAGTCGTTTACAAAAAATGTCTGGCGAAGAATATTTTGTTCCTGTACGGGTCTGGAATCAGAAAAAAAGTAACTCCCCGTAAACTTTGTTTTTGTTCCCCACTCATTACTGAAATTAAGTCCGGATGAAAGTGAGCGAATAACCCCGGTGTTTTGCCCCCCAAAACTACCGCCGAATCCACCACCGCTTCTTCCGGTAGAAATCACTTGCATCCCGCCACCAAATCCACCACCACCGCTTCCACCACCAAACCCACCACCTCCACTTCCGCTGCTATTTCCTCCGCTGCCAAAACCACTGAACCCTCCCATGGCGCTAATTATATCATTAAAAGAAAATCCCTGTTTGTTAATGTTGTTGGTATTAAATAGTGCAGAAAATCGCTTATTGCCATTGAAGTTGTTAAAGCTTAGATTTCCTTCAAATCGATCGTTACTGCCAGCACCTGCCAAGGCCCGAGTAAAATATCCTTTGTTTTTATCCTTCTTTAATTTGATGTTGATGGTTTTGCTCCTGCTTCCGTCATCGATTCGGGTAAATTTGGATTGTTCACTCATGTCATCGAACACTTGCACACTTTCCACCATATCCGCCGTAAGATTTTTAGTGGCCAATTTGGGATCGTTCCCAAAAAATTCTTTCCCGTCAACAATTATTCGCTGGACTTGTTCGCCCTGTGCCTTTACTGTTCCTTCCTTATCTACTTCCATTCCGGGAATTTTCTTGAGTAAATCTTCCACAGTGGCGTTAGGGATGGTTTTGAAACCGCTGGTATTAAATTGTACGGTATCATTTTTTACTACAATGGGAGATTCTGTTGTAACCACAACACCCTCCAGCGTCTTGTAATCTTTGCTCATCATTAGCGAACCGAGATCAATTATTTTTTTCTCTGCACTGATACTGAGATTTCGACTAATCTCCTCAAAACCTTTGCTGCTTATGATCAACCGATAATCTCCGGGCAGTAAATTATTGATCTCAAAATCACCTTTCTTGGAAGTCAATGCAAAGCTGGCCAGAGAGGAATCCTTACTGTTTATTACCGATACCGTTGCATCCATAATAGGTTGCTTACCGCTGGAATCAGTAAGCTGCCCCTTGATAACTCCATCGGCCCGTTGGGCCATGGCTCCATTTCCAATACACAAGACTAAAAGGAGTAAACCAATGTACTTTCTCATAAGTAAATTTAAAGTCCGCAAAGTTAAACGTAAAGGAAGGGAGAAACTTGTTAAAACCTAACCGAAGAGATATTCCACATCTTCGCGGGATAGGCTCTTTACAAAGCCGGCCTCGTCTGTAATAATATCTTTTGCAAGTGAACGCTTTCGATCTTGCAACTGAAGGATCTTGTCTTCAATGCTATCCTTGCAGATCATTCTATAGGCAAAAATATTTTTAGTTTGTCCAATTCGATGCGTCCTGTCAATTGCCTGTTGCTCTACAGCAGGATTCCACCAAGGATCCATGATATAGACATAGTCTGCAGCTGTGAGGTTTAAGCCCACGCCTCCAGCCTTGAGGGAAATTAAAAATATTCGAATCTTGTCCTGTTGCTGAAACTGTTGGATAGCTTTTTCTCTCTCTGGAGCAGTAGTGCTTCCATCAAAATATACATAGGGGATTCCCAACTCCTCCAGTTTAGCCCGAATCAAGGCTAACATCCCAAGAAACTGTGAAAAAATCAATGCTTTATGATTGCTGATTTCTTCAATCAACTGACGGGATAACTCATCTAGCTTTATAGAATAGTTTGGGTATTTTTCCTTTTCGTTGAGAATTGCGGGGGAATCACAGATTTGTCTAAGTTTCATCAGCCCCTGTAAGATGGTAAGTTGTGATTTTTGCACCCCCTTTGTTTCAATGGCTCCAAGTATCTGATTTCTATATTCATTACGATATGCATCGTAAATATCTCTCTGCTTCTGTTCCATTTCACAATACAAGACCATTTCTTGTTTTTCAGGCAGGTCCTTGGCTACTTGCTCCTTAGTTCGTCTTAAAATAAACGGATAAAGCAGCTTTCGAAGATGCTCCTTTCGGTCGGGTTCCCCCAGCTTGTCAATGGGAATGGCAAATTCGTTGCGGAAAAATTCTACCGACCCAAGCATGCCCGGGTTTAAGAAGTTCATTTGCGCATAAATATCAAAGGTGTTATTCTGTAGCGGAGTTCCGCTCATACATATGCGATGCTGAGATTGTAGTAGTTGCGCGGCGCGTGTAACCTTACTCGTGGGATTTTTAATGGCTTGTGATTCGTCCAACACCACATAATCAAATTTGAGTGTACTCAAAATTTTAATATCGCTTCGTAAAGTACCATAAGTAGTAATGACGATATCAAATTTTTCAAATGCTTCTTTGTTACGAATGCGTTGAGGCCCGTGATGAATGCGATGTCGTAAAGAGGGGGTGAACTTTTTTATTTCATTTTCCCAATTATAGATCAATGTAGTTGGGCAAATTACCAAAGCGCGAAGCTCCCCTTCTTGGTTTTTGAAATATTCCAGGTAAGACAGCGCTTGAACCGTTTTTCCCAATCCCATATCATCTGCAAGGATCCCACCCCAGCTAACCTCTTTAAGATAATTTAGCCATTGATAGCCGGATAATTGATAGGGACGTAAAATGGGTTGCAAGGACTTGGGCGGTTCAATTTTTTTTATTTGATCAAACTGCCGAAGCTGCTCATATTTTTCCTCAAGTTGTAATTCCAGCTCCTGTTGATTTCGATGCTCATATAATTCATCAATTATTCCCAAATGATAACGGGAAAGTTTTAAGGTATCCGTTTTCCCTTCACCTACTCTAAATAGCAAGGCATACTTTTTCAGCCAATCCTCAGGTAAAATACCCAATGTGCCATCACTTAATTGCACAAACTGTTGGTTGTTGGCTATTGCTTTTTTTACATCCGCTACGGTTATTTGTTGGTTGCCAAAAGCAATGTTGACCTTAGCGTCAAACCAGTCCGTATGGCTGCTGATAAATATTTGCGTTTGGGGTTTGGCCGTGTTAAACCGATAGTGCTGCAGATTTTCAAATCCAAATACCGGGGTTTTGGATTCTTTCATCGCATCAATAAAAAGGAAGAACCAATTATTGCGCAACACTTCAGCTCCTTTTAAAGCATAGGTTCCGTCTTCTTCATTATGCACAAAGCCAGAATGCAAAGAAGCCAGTCTTTGTAAGAACAATTCTTCTTTGTCACGATTTCTATGCACAACCATTACTCCTTCTTCCTGGGGAATCAATACTCGATCTCCATCCGTAGCGCTTGCTTCAAACCCCTCGTAAACAAAACCGGGTTTGAATAATAGATAATCTCCTTTTTCTGTAAGTTGAATTTTTGCCTCAGGATTAACCCCTCGAATTTCTTTGGTCAGTGCTTTATCAAATCTTACCGTGTATTTGCGTGAAAGCGGTAAAACAACTTGTTGCATGGTTGCTGCCCAATCTGCTATGGGATAATTAATTCGACTATCTGGTAAAAAGGTTTCATTCAACTGAATGATCTCTTTTGTTTTCCAGCAATAGCAAACTCCATTTTGTTCAAATAAAAGAGGCGAAGAGCATTCGTTATCCTTCAAGCTCAATTCCAATGCGCCAACTTTTACTTGTGCATGAATAGCGTAATGTGAATTTTTTTTAATCTGAAACTGTGGTGTTAAATATTCTGCGCTCAATTCAAGCGGTTCCAGATTGGCTGTTTTAAATGCTTTGCCCATACCAAGTCGAAAAACAAAAGAGGAGTCGGCTAAATCCCGGAACAAGCGATGCAGTTTGGGAAGCAGGTACTCGGTAATCAACTCTTTTGTTTCGTCAGGTAGATCATCTCCCTCCTGATGCACAATGCTATCCCATATGCCCGAAAACGGAGAATTACGACTGAGATATTTTTTTATTTCTGCATCCTGTAATTTTCGAACAGCTTGCAATAACTCCCGATCGGACTCACTGATATCCTCAACTTCTACAAATCGTGATACATCCAGTTTTTCCACACGCCCGGCAAATCCAACACTGTCTTGGGTTGGTTCACCCATTATTACATCTATGGAAAAGCGTGGAAATTCTTTTTTATTAAAATTCACTACCACCCCAATGCGTTGAGTCCACTCAGGATTGGAGATCACCGTCACTTCCTCCTCTTTAAGCAATGGTTTTGTTGGAAATAGAACTGGCCTTGGCGTTGAAGCAGGGGTAGTCACTCGTTTTATCTCGGCATCCAACACTCGCAAAAATGGTTTGCTATCCTTATAGGTAAATTCAAACTTGCCAGAGAGATCGTCTTTTAATGAATAACCGTAGGCCTCCAACAACATATTCTTTTCCTTGTCCCAGTTTCGTATGCTATCGAAATAATTTGCGCCATGTGTGTGTAATAATTGAAGCAGCACAATTACCTTGGGCAAACAAAGCGGACGCAGCGTATCCTCATAATCACAGCTGGTATCAAAATTTCGTTCCTCATTTTTTCGAATCAACACCTCATACGTTTCGCCATCTAAAGAAACATTGGCTTTTACTGTTTCGTTTTCTGCATATACAATGGCCGCTTTTTTTGTACGTAAATGTGTTTCGGCTTGTGATAATATTTGCGGGCCACAGAGTAATCGTATATTTTTTAAATCAATGGTTTTCATTTTAACCACCGTGTGCCGCTGGTTGTATTGAACTTGTCCTATTTGCAAGTGCCCTCGATCCAACATTTCTTGTAACTGAAGCAAGGCCGCTGTTTCGTGCCTGCAAATTTCCCCCAGATTATACGGACAAGTGCAACGTAAAGTGGTGGCCCCGGGTTCTTTAAAATGATGTATATAAACTTTATAATAGGTATTATAGCTATCATCGCGCACTCGAAAAGTAGCTGTACCAAACAACTGATCGTGTTCAACAAGTTCTACAAAACCAATGGCATGTATTTTTTTTCCACGACGAACCACTTCATCCGTGCCGTGCGTATAAATATGTTTTACGAGATGGGGTAGTGCCACAATTATCAATGTGCCCCTTGTGCAAAGGGGAACCTACAAATTTAAAGGAATAAGAACCAATTTTCCCTGTGGGAAAAAATAAAGAAGGAGATTGGGTACAAATTGATTTCGTACGCTAAAAAATTCCTATCTTACCAGATTTATTTTTTTACAACTAGCTTCCCGTCCTGATAAACAGGCAGCACATTAGCTACATCGGGAGTCAGACAAAATTCAATATCCTTGATCAGCCCAATTCGTTTCACCAAGCGATGATAGTGCGTTAGCTGTGGGGCAAATCCTAATAAATCATTGGCATACTTTTGGTAAAGCGTAGTAGCCATCAATGAGCTGTCACAATGAATGGAAAAATGCTCCTGAACTTGTTCAATTACCGCTCCTGCAAAAAGCGTGTCTTCTAAATTAAATCGGTCTTTCCAACCTGCACAACCCAATACCACGTTTTTCCCCTCATTGATTAAAAAAGAACAAACAGCAGATAGGTTGGGAAAACTTCCGGAAATAATTGTAGAGGCGTTTCTGTCCAATGCCATTTGAAGCAAACGAGTACCGTTGGTGGTGGTTAAAACCAAATTGCGATTTTCAATAAAGTTTCGCGAATATTCCAATGGCGAATTTCCGTGTTGCAAACCTTCAGCAATCAAACCATCACGTTCTCCCGCTACAATTCCATCGATGTTTTTTCCCATTTCTATTGCTTTGGGAACAGAATCTACAGGAATTACTGCCCGAGCTCCATTATGCAGCGCAGCAGCAATCGTTGACGTTGCTCGAAACACATCAATGATCACAACTACGCTATTGCTTAAGTCATAAAGGTGCAGAAGGGCGGGTGAAAGAGAGGTATAAAGTACTGGCTTAGTAGACATGTTTGATTGGCGTGCGCAAATTTAGAATTAATTCCACAAACAAGAGCAGTGAGTGGAAAGTGTTTTTATCGAAGTAGGAGTTTTTTCCAGCGATCCGTTTCAGCATACTTTTTAATAAACATATTTTTTTGCTGAAGATATTTTTCCATGTATTGATTGAAATAAACAGTGTTAAATAAACGCCCCAGTTGCCCATAAGGAAATTCATAGGTTAGCAAGTCTATCATCAGCATACCATTATCAATGGGCTTGAAGTGATGTTCGTGCCTGAACATGGTCAAATCTCCTTGTAGCTGAACCTCCACATACATTTCAGGTTTGATCATTTCTACAATTTTGACACGTTGCAACCGCTCTTTATAAAGGTGAAAGGATTTCCAGGTAATTGTTTCTCCCTTTTCCATTAAGCCAAACCGAGTTCCTGCAACTGCTTCTGTTTTGTGCCTCACGTATGCTTCTTTGTGCACGCTTACGTGTCGGCTCAGGTCAAATACAATATTGGCCGGTGCAGCAATAAACGTAGTCAGGTGAATCGTAGGCATACTTAAATAAAAGGTACTTTGACAACTTTTGCTTTTAACTGTTTATCTCTAACCTGTATATAAACAATGGCGTCCAGTGTGGAATGATCCGATTGCAAATATCCCATTCCGATTGCCTTGTTTAAACTCGGCGATTGCGTTCCTGAAGTGATTACTCCAATTACTTGTCCGTCTTGATTTTTTATTTCATAGCCATGACGCGGAATTCCCTTGTCGATCATTTCAAAACCCACCAGCTTCCGTTGCAGACCCGCAGCTTTTTGTGCAGCCAGTGCAGTGGCGTTGGTGAAGGGTTTTGAAAACTTAACAATCCAACCTAGTCCGGCTTCCAATGGTGAAGTGGTGTTGTCAATATCATTCCCATACAAACAGAATCCCATCTCTAATCGAAGTGTATCGCGTGCGCCCAACCCTATTGGTTTGAGCCCTTGTGGTGCTCCAATTTCAAATATGGCATCCCAAATTTTTTCAGCATGCCCGTTTTTGTTTTCAAAGTAAATCTCTACACCCCCCGCGCCCGTATATCCAGTTGCGCTGATTAACACATTGTCAACCCCCGCAAATTTTCCTTTTGCAAATGTGTAATACCCAAGATTCAACAAGTCCATTTCGGTTAACGGCTGTAAGATGCGTGTTGCATTTGGACCCTGTACCGCTAACAAGCAGGTTTTGTCAGATATATTATGCATTTCCACATTTGCTGAATTGAATTGCTGAATCCAATTCCAATCCTTTTCAATATTGGAAGCATTAACTACCAGCATATATACCTTGTTCTCTTCCAGGCAATACACTAATATATCGTCCACAATGCCTCCTTTGTCATTTGGAAAACAACTGTATTGCGCCTTGCCATTGGTCAACTTGGAAGCATCGTTGCTGGTAACGCGCTGTATTAGATCAAGTGCCTGGGGTCCTTTTAGAATAAATTCGCCCATATGGCTAATATCAAATACGCCGGCGTTCTTTCTTACTGTTTGGTGCTCGTCATTTATTCCGGAATAGGATATGGGCATATTATAACCAGCAAAGGGAGCCATCTTGGCTCCTAATTCCTGGTGTTTTTGAAAAAAGGGCGTGTTCCTGACAGACATTTGTCATTTTTAAGAACACAAATGTAAGTCAAAGCATCTGTCGGTCTATCTCAAAAGAAGTCTTAATAGGGAGGGGCCGCATGCTTCAATAGGATAAATCTTGTTTGGGGGTAATAACATAGCTTTCTTTTGTGTATCCGGAGTTGGTGGCGCAGGAGGCTTCGATTCCAAGTTCAGAGTTTCTCCTCCGGAATCTAACTCACTGGACGCCTTGAGCTCTCCATCTGCCCCCATGATATAATCAATGTTGGAACGATATCGGAAATCATGTTCTTCCCAATCATATCGATCGTATCTGTTATCGTTTCGGTGTCGGATTTTTATCTCAAATGAAGAGAGTTTTGATCTAACTGATTTGTCAAAATTAATCTTACCCCCTATCGGAACTCGAATAATGATTTTTACTTGTTGGCCTCTGTATTTTGACATGGCGGGTATGGCGTAGCTATTACCCAAATCTACCAAGGTCTGTTGTTCACCAACGGGATTTGCAACAACGTGATAATTGATCAAATCAGCCCGATCACCAGCGTCTTGTTGGTCCTTTCCATTTGCCATCCGAACCACTTGCAGCTGATAAGTGGTATCACCACTGGGTTCAACTTTTATCAAAATATTCGAGAGTTTTAATGTGTCCTTAGTTAAATCCCAGCCGGTTGGATCTCCGTCGATCCAGCTAAAACTTCCGCTGTACTCCAACTCGGGCTCTGTAACCGTAACCAACATTTTAGTAGCCGAGGCGGAAGGCATTGCAATGTTTTCTATTTTTTTTGATTTATAACTAAAATCCTTTGATATGCTGGCTGCAAACAGTGTTAATGCAACCCAACCTAAGGCCCAGAGTCCGCCAAAAGTCCAGCTCAAATAGGTGTGCCCGGTTTTTGTGTTGATCAATCGACGAGTCAACCAAATGATAAAACCAATTACAGGCACTAGTAAAAACAAGGCAAAGGTTGCCCAGGCCAATACTTGCTGTTGCGAAGAACTCCATATATAATGTTGTAAGGGCCAGGAAACAACTCCTCCAAACAATAGCGCCAGGAGTGCTATCAATAATACAATAGCAATGCCTCCGAAAACGAAAACAAAAATTACTTTAAAAAATAAACCAACAATGCGGAGTAGCTTAGATCCGCTGCTTTTTTGTTTGGCTTCCATTGCCAGTGCTTCAACCCTTGCAGATAATTGCTTTGCGGTTAACTCAACGTCTTTCCCCCATTCTTCCATTTTTTTATTGACGCCCCCCTCGCTTACATACTGACGAATTTTTTCCAGATTGATAGTTTCCCCACGCATTTCCATTTTTTGATACGGGGTTTCTGCGGTTGGAAGAATAAGCCACAGAATAATATAGAGCACCACAGAAAAACCAAAAAGTGAACCAAAGCTTATATTGAAAATAAGCTCCGCCAGTGCAGAATCATCAAAAACATTTAATATGGAAAATAATATTTGTAATAACACGGGGGCTAAAAACACCAGGCGAATATTACGTGCGCTTATATTGTAGTAGGCAGCAATTCCACTAGCCACACCCGCAAAAACCCGATCATCAGGGTTGCGGTAAATTCTACGCCCCATATAGTCCTCCAGTTCTTTGGCCGGAATAACTATCCAAAGTAGAATATACCCAAACGCTATTATACCAAAACTCGAAAAGCTAAATAGCACAAGTAAAATGCGGATGATCGCCGGATCGATTCCGATATAATTAGCAATTCCGCTAGCCACTCCACCCAACACTTTATTATTAGCGTCTCTAAAAAATTCTCTTTTATTTGTTTTGGTATTGGGGTTTGATTGATTATTCAACGGACGCTCTTCCTGAGTGTTTGCCGATTCAGCCATTTCTGCATCGGCCAATTCTTCTGGCTTTCCCATAGCAGCAATGATCTCGCTCAGGTGTTGTTCGGTAATACAAGGAGCCCCTTGTTGAATTAAACTATAGAACTGTTCCGCTACTCTGCCTTCAATGTCATTAATAATCTCTTCGCGGCTTTCTTCTTTTGAGAAATAAGCGCGCAAGCTGGCAATATATTGTTGCAGTTGTTCATAAGCAGGCTCCTCTATCTGGAGAACACGTCCGCTTAAATTAATGGTGATGATCTTTTTCATATTACAACTGTTTATTATTAAAGGTTAGTGGGTTTAGGACTAATAATTTTATTTACTGCAAAGGAGAGTTCCTCCCAGGTGCGGCCTAGGTCCTGATAAAAAAGCTGCCCCTTTTCAGTCAGTGAAAAATATTTGCGTGGGGGGCCCGTAGGACTTTCAACCCATCGATAACTGAGCATTTCGGCATTCTTGAGTCGGGTCAAAAGCGGATAAAGCGTTCCTTCCAGGATCTGAAGCCCTGATGCACGCATTTCATCCACTATGTCTCCGGGGTAGGATTCGCCTCTTTTGATAACAGAGAGGATACAAAACTCCAAAATCCCCTTCCGCATTTGGCTTTGTGTGTTGTCGATATTCATATTAAAGCTTGTAGTTGCTTATGCAAAGATAGGGTGAATGTATGATACTATGCATTACATAGTACTATTATTTTTTTGTTTTTTCTATATTTTGATCTTTTTAACATATTTAAGGCGAAATTTGCAGCATTATGACCCATTTTTATCGATTTTTAGTGCTTTTTACCTGTTTTTTAGGAATTCAAGGATGTGCAGATAAATACCAGTCCTACAGTAAAAGCTACACTTTTCGTAATGATATCGGAGTTCCCGATTATAGCAATTTGGACCACTGGGCTGCGCACCCATTGAAAAAAGACCCATCAGACAGCATTCCAGCCCCCTTTAGAAACGAAGAAAGGGTTGCCATCGTCGATGTGTTTTTTGTACACCCCACTACTTTTACTAACAAAGAGGATTTTCCCCAAGGCAATGCAGCCATTGACGACCCTTATTTAAACGCTAAAACAGATTATTCAACCATTTTGTTTCAGGCTAGTGCATTTAATCAATACGGGCAGGTTTTTGCGCCCCGATACAGACAAGCACATATAAAAAATTTTTACGCAGTAGATTCGTCACTGTCTAGTCGGGCCATTGCATTGGCGTATCAGGACGTTCGTTCTGCATTTATCTATTATCTCGAACATTTTAATAATGGAAGGCCTATTATACTCGCTGCACATAGTCAAGGCACACTCCATGCCATTTGGTTATTAAAAGAATTTTTTGACGGTAAGCCTTTGCAAAATCAATTAGTTGCCGCTTACGCAGTAGGCTGGCCTTTGAATATAAAAGCATTAACCAGCATTCCGGTATGCTCAACCCCTGAGCAAGTTGGTTGTGTATGTAGTTGGCGAACATTTAAAACAGGGTATCTTACCCCGGGAGTTACCAAAGAAAATGCAAGAGGAGATTCTATATTAGTTACCAATCCTATAAGCTGGACCACCGATAATACATTTGTAGGACGAACGCGTAACAAGGGAGCCATTATTACTAATTTCAATAAGATATTTCCAACACCGGCCGATGCACAGATCAGTCATGGTGTTTTGTTTACCGAAAAGCCAAAGTTTCCCTGGAGTTTTTTATATAAGACCAGTAATTATCACGTTGGTGATATCAATCTTTATTATGTTGATGTTCGCGAGAATATAGCAACACGTGTTCATCGGTTTCAGCAGGGAAAATAAGATGCTGAGGAAAAATTAAAATTCTGCGCTTCCCGGTGTGCGCGGAAAGGCAATCACATCGCGTATGTTATTCATACCGGTAACAAATTGTACCATTCTTTCAAAACCCAACCCAAAGCCTGCGTGCGGTACGGTTCCAAATCGGCGAGTATCTAAATACCACCACAGCTCTTCTTCGGGAATATTCATTTCTTTCATACGTGTGGTTAGTCGATCCATTCTTTCCTCACGCTGTGACCCTCCTACGATTTCTCCAATGCCGGGAGCCAGAATGTCCATGGCCGCAACGGTTTTGCCGTCTTCATTTTGGCGCATATAAAATGCTTTGATGCCGGCCGGATAGTTGGAAAGAATTACGGGTTTCTTAAAATGTTTTTCTACCAGGTAACGCTCGTGTTCACTTTGCAAATCCATTCCCCATCCTGTGATCTCGTATTGAAATTTCTTTTTCTTGTTGTAGTTGCTCTCTCGCAAGATGTCAATTGCTGCCGTGTAGGTGATTCGTTCAAATTGATTGTCTACTACAAACTTGAGTTTGTCCAACAATCCCATTTCGCTTCGCTTGTCCTGTGGCAATTGTTTTTCTTCTTCAGCTAAGCGCTGATCTAAAAATTGCAGGTCTTCTGCGTTATGCTGCATGGCATAGCCAATGATATACTTGATAAACTCTTCGGCCAAATTCATATTGTCTTCCAAATCACAGAATGCCATTTCGGGTTCTATCATCCAGAACTCCGCCAGATGTCTGGCCGTGTTGCTGTTCTCGGCACGAAAAGTAGGACCAAACGTATAGATTTCTCCAAATGCAGTGGCTCCCAGTTCGCCCTCCAATTGTCCGCTCACCGTTAAATTGGTGGCGCGACCAAAAAAATCTTCTTTATAATTGACAGCACCCTCTTCGTTTTTTGGTGCAGTTCCATCCATGGGCAGGGTAGTAACTTTAAACATTTCACCCGCGCCTTCTGCATCACTGGCGGTAATAATGGGTGTGTGTAAATAAATAAACCCTTTTTGATTGAAGAACTGATGTACAGCAAATGCTAGCGCATGTCTTACACGAAATATTGCTCCAAAGGTGTTGGTACGAAAACGTAGATGTGCTTTTTCTCTTAAAAATTCTAAAGAATGCTTTTTGGGTTGAAGCGGATATTTCTCGGCATCGGAATCGCCTAGTATTTCAATTGTGGTTGCTTTCAGATCCATCTTTTGTCCTTTACCGAGAGAGGGTTCTACAACACCCTGTGCCCGCAAGGATGCAGATGTGGTAATTCTTTTTAAAAGCTCTTCTGGGAATTTTCCCAATTCCAACACCACTTGTAAATTATTATTTGTGCTTCCGTCGTTTAAGGCTATAAATTGATTGTTGCGAAAAGTACGCACCCAACCCATGACCGTAACCTGCTGACCCGCGGGTTCCTGTGCCAACAACTCCTTAATCTTGATCCTGTTATTAAACATGTGCCCAAACTTTAGAGGAACAAAGGTAAGCCCTGAACACAGAGTGGCTGACAAAGAGGGAATGAAAAAATTTTTAGGATTCTCGAATTTGCAGTACTATTGCAGTAGCAAACGGCCGTTGCGGCCATCGTTTCAAGTCCTATAGTAACACCTAATTTTTATCCCTCGAACGAATTGCTCGTTCTATTTTCCCCGACAAACTTCAATCACTAAAAAAACAAGAATGCCAGTTTCTACCGACGAAAACAAACCAAAAAGAAGAGGAAGACCCCGTAAAGAAGACGTACCTGAAGAAAAATCTCCCGAGAAAAGCTCCGCCGATGCTCCTGCAATGGTGCCAGAGGCGGCTCCTATAAAAACAGATTTGCTAGCACAAACTATTTTAGAAAATACGCCCGAACCCGGAGTGCCTGTTGAAAATGCTCCACAACGATTTCAGCCAGCTCCCCGAAAAGAACCTGTTTTTACGGTCGAATTTGATGGTATGATTATGGGCGAAGGGGTGTTAGAAATGATGCCCGATGGATATGGATTTCTTCGCTCCTCTGATTACAATTATTTATCCTCTCCCGACGACGTATATGTTTCCCCTTCACAAATCAAGATCTTTGGTTTAAAAAGTGGAGATACTGTTTATGGCCCCGTTCGTCCTCCAAAAGAAGGAGAAAAATATTTTGCTCTTATAAAAGTTGATCTGCTAAACGGAAAAAGCCCCGACGAAGTAAGAGATCGTGTTCCGTTTGATTACCTGACACCACTTTTCCCTTTCGAAAAATTAAATCTGTTTACCACTCCTTCCGACTATTCCACTCGTATCATGGATTTGTTCACTCCCATTGGTAAAGGCCAGCGTGGATTGATCGTAGCACAGCCCAAAACGGGTAAAACCATGTTGCTGAAAGCGGTAGCCAATGCTATTGCGGCCAATCATCCGGAATGTTATTTGATGGTGGTGCTAGTAGATGAAAGACCTGAGGAGGTTACGGATATGGAAAGAAGTGTACGCGCAGAGGTTATTGCTTCAACTTTTGATGAACCCGCTGAAAAACACGTAAAGGTTTCCACCATGGCGCTCAATAAAGCCAAGCGCTTGGTAGAGTGCGGACATGATGTAGTAATTCTATTAGACTCTATCACGCGTTTAGCGCGCGCGCATAACACCGTAGCTCCGGCTTCTGGTAAAGTGTTGTCTGGTGGTGTGGAAGCAAACGCAATGCAAAAACCAAAGCAATTTTTTGGCGCGGCTCGTAAAATTGAAAATGGTGGTTCTCTTACCATTATTGCTACCGCCCTGGTTGATACCGGTAGTAAAATGGATGAGGTGATCTTTGAAGAATTCAAGGGAACCGGTAATATGGAACTGCAGCTGGATCGTAAATTATCCAACAGGCGCATTTACCCGGCAATTGATCTTACTTCATCGTCTACTCGTCGGGATGATTTACTATTGGAGCCGGCTGTACTGCAACGCATGAATCTGCTTCGTGTTTTTCTCACCGACATGAATACCGAAGAAGCGATGCGTGAATTGCAAAATCGAATGAAGGGCACTAAGAATAATGAAGAGTTTTTAGCTTCAATGAATAGATAAACGCATAGGGGGACACGGTCCCCTTTTTTATATGCCGGCGCAGCGGATTGATATCGAACAATTTCTTTCTTTAGCCTTATTACATCCTGTTTTAGATGTGAGAAGCCCTGGCGAATTTAAACATGCACATATACCGGGCGCAGTTTCATTTCCTCTTTTCACAGACGAAGAAAGAAAAATTGTTGGCACCACCTATAAACAAAAAAGCAGAGAGGATGCCATCAAAATTGGTCTTGATTTTTTTGGTCCCACACTAAAACAACGTGTACAGGATGCAGAACGCATAGCTAATGGAAGTAAAATATTGCTGGTGCATTGTTGGCGGGGAGGAATGCGAAGCGCTGCCATTAGTTGGTTGTTGGATCTGTTTGGATTTAAAATCTATACGCTTTCCGGAGGATACAAAGCTTACCGTAACTGGGTGTTGGCGCAGTTTAAAAAAGATTATCCCTTTCAATTGATAGGAGGGTATACCGGTTCCGGAAAAACAGAGTTGTTGAATCAGGTAAAAAAAGAAAGACAACAAGTGATAGATCTGGAGGCGCTGGCAGGCCACAAAGGTTCTGCCTTTGGAAATATTGGCCTTCCACCGCAACCCGGACAAGAACAATTTGAAAACAAATTAGCTCAGGCCTTGCAGAATTGCGTACAAACAAATCAAACTGCTTCAATTTGGCTGGAGGACGAATCGCAACGTATAGGAACCGTGAATATCCCCAACGAACTATGGGCCACCATGCGAAAATCGCCTGTATATTTTTTGGATATTCCTTTTGAAAAAAGACTTGAGCATATTGTGGAAGAATACGGACAACTTGATCGCGATGCTGTTATTGCTGCCATTGTGCGTATCACTAAAAAACTCGGACATCAACAAGCTCAACAATCCATTGACCTTTTTCAAGAAAACAACACAACAGCAAGCTTTGCTATTTTATTACGGTATTACGACAAATTTTATGCACGGTCATTGCAAAATCGAGAAGGGCTTGAAAAATTATTAATAGCTATCCCAAGCAATCAAACGGGTGCGGGCAATGTGGGCGCTTTGCTTGAGGTAAAAAAAATATAAGATAAACATGGAATCTATTAAACTCACTTCTTTTTCACACGGCGCAGGTTGTGGTTGTAAAATTGCGCCTAAAGTGTTGGAAGAAATATTGCACACCAATCTTGCATTACCGGATGCAAAAAATTTATTGGTAGGTAATCATAGTAATGACGATGCGGCAGTGTATGATTTGGGAAACGGCACCGCGCTTATTTCAACCACTGACTTTTTTACTCCTATTGTAGACGATCCCTTTTTGTTTGGAAAAGTGGCTGCCGCCAATGCAATCAGTGATGTATATGCAATGGGAGGAAAACCTTTATTGGCAATTGCCATTTTGGGCTGGCCTGTTGAAAAAATTGCTGCTACATATGCACAGCGTGTAGTTGAAGGAGGCAGAACCAGTTGCATGAATGCTGGAATTCCTCTTGCAGGCGGGCATAGCATTGACTCGCCGGAACCCATTTTTGGATTGGCGGTTACCGGAATTGTTCCTTTGGAAAATTTGAAAAAAAACAATACTGCAAAACCGGAAGACCTGCTACTGCTTACCAAACCTTTGGGTGTTGGTATTCTCACCACTGCCCAAAAACGAGGTTTGCTACAGGAAGCCGATCGCATTACCTTACATCAACAATTAACACAACTAAATACCATTGGTGAAGAACTGGGTAAAATAAATGGAGTAAATGCCATGACGGATGTTACCGGGTTTGGGCTGATGGGACATGTTTTGGAAATGGTTGGCGGAAGTGGCTGCAGCGCAGTTATCGACTATTCTCAAGTGCCCCTGATCGAAGGATTGCAAGCTTATATCAGCCAGCGGATTTCTCCTGACGCCACCTCTCGTAATTGGAATGCATATAGTAGTAAGGTAAAGTTTGAGGGTGGGGTGAATGTGATGGAAGCGTTTACGGTACTCCCCGATCCGCAAACCAACGGCGGATTACTGATTAGCTGTGCTCCTGACTCCTTGAAAGAAGTGCAAGATCTCTTACAAGCAAGAGGGCTTGGTGCATTTGTGAATCCAATTGGAAAAATCACTGCGGAAACTGCTGTGCCCTTATTGATCAGACAATAATCAATAACAAGCAGCGGTTAAAAAACTAAATTCTCCTTATTTTTTATATGCTCTATGGGTAATTCGGCTACTAGCTGAACCGGTTGCATATTTCGGATAATCTGGATGGTCTGTTGTATTGAAGCATCGCTCACCTCGTCTTCTCGCATGAGCCATAAAAAATCAAGATGTTTGAATTCTGGCAACAGAAATTCGCCATCAAACTTATTATTGTAGATATAATGCTCAAGAGAACCCGTGGGTTCTTTGTATTCGTATACCGCAAAAGAGTATTGCCGTTTTTTATAAATCCGTTTTATCTCCAATTCATTGATTCTAAAATCAAGCCCCATTGAATTATTAAGATGCCAACAGAATTGATAGCCACGTATCGGGGCTACAATCCCCAGTAATCGCGTGCCTTCAAAAAACGCCTCGGTGATCAACGAATTATCTAAAACCAGTTTGGGGATGCGTTCTGCCATAACTATTGTAGTCTAAACTACTACAAACTTTTACAATAAGAACGTTCTATCAAAACTGAATCTCTGCGGTAAACTGTTCTGCCCCGCGCTGATAGACCACTTTTGTTTTATCGCCCTTTTTAAACTTACCCAATGTTTGCATATACGATTCCATGGAGCTGATACGGTAATCGCCTATTTGAAGTACAATATCTCCAGCTTTTATTCCGGCTTGTTGTGCAGCCCTTCCCTCGGTTACACCATCGGCCCGAACCCCATTTCCGCTATAGGTGTAGTCCGGCATAATTCCCATTGAAACACTAAATCTGGCGGTAGTGGTGGTTTGTGCTTCGCGTGTTTTTAAAAACGCTAGCCTTCCTTTTTCATTGGCACCTTTCACTACCCCGTTAACATGACTCACTATTTGTGCCATACCTTTGTAGTTGATTTTATCTGCATCATCCGAGGGCTTGTGATAATCGGTGTGTAGACCTGTAAAATAAAATAACACAGGAATGTTTTTCCGGTAAAAAGAAGTGTGATCGCTTGGGCCCGATCCACTAGAATCAATTTTTATAGTGAGATTTTTTTGGTTTTTGGTTGCCGACGGCTTGTTAATCAAAGAAGCCCAGGTTGGAGAAGTTCCAAATCCACCAATGGTTACAGAGCGAGTGCTGTCGTTCATTCGTCCAACCATATCCATATTAATCATATAATTAACGGTGCTGAGTTCTACGGTTGGGTGATCGGTAAAGTGTTTTGAACCATACAGCCCCAGCTCCTCTCCAGAAAAAGCAATAAATAAATAGTTGTTGGTTTTTGAGGTTGAACGCTTCAATATCCTGGATAATTCAATAAGCGCTGCGGTTCCACTGGCGTTATCATCTGCGCCATTATGAATTGCAGGTTCTTTTTTTTCATAGCGGGAATTCCCGTCTTCTCCATAGCCAAGATGATCAAAATGCGCACCAATGACCACTGTGGTTGCCGCGTTGTTGTTGATTGCTCCAATTACATTAGCGCCCGAACGCTTTTTTTCACCCAACTGAACCATCCCATTAAAACTAAAAGTTCCCAACTCGTCTTCTTTGGCCATTTCATTAAGCACAGCGTTGCTCACGTAAAGAACGGGGATATCAATCGTGGGGGATTTGTCTTTCCCATTAAAAACAAGTTTATCTTCTTTTTTACCAGGATTATACCAAATCAACGAAGTGGCTCCTTTGCTTTTTGCATTCTTGCTGTACTCATAAATATAGCCGGCCAAATCAAAGTGTGGATTACTTGCATTATCCTCCAACACTTCATTTATATCCATTAATCTTGGCAAGCCCACTTCGTGCAGCCCTGTTGTAGCAGTTCCGGTTACAGGACCATTGGCACTATAGGGAAATGCAAAAAAATCTTTGCTGATGTTCAATTTTTTGGTGACCACCGTTCCTTCTGAAACAGATTTGGAAATGGTTAGCGTTGTTCCTTCTTTCATTTCAATTCCTTCGTTCACCAAAAAGGATTGGTAGTATTGATCTGTTCCTTTGGGCTCCAGTCCAATTTTTTGAAATTGTTGAGCTATATAACTCATTGCTAATTTTTCTCCCGCAGTTCCCGTTCTACGTCCTTCGAGTTTATCGTCTGCCAAAAAAGCAACGTGCTCGCGGAGGCCAGACTCCAATTTCTTTGTGCTGGTTGAATTATTAATAATGGTGCAACCGCTTAAGGTAATAAGCAGCAGGGGAAGGCAAAATCTTGATTTCATTGAAGTTGTTTGATCAAAGAATTGCTAAGTTATTCCGTTTTACACGGAATTCAAAAGGTACTTCTTATTTCGTAAATCAATTTGACAAGGTCTGTCTACTTTTGCACCCAATCTAACTTACGTGGGAACCACTATTAATCATATTGCTCTTGTGGGCAACCCCAACTGCGGAAAAAGTTCCCTTTTTAACCGCTTGACAGGGCTGCGCCAACAGGTGGGAAATTTCCCAGGAGTAACCGTTGATAAAAAAACAGGAACGGCACAGTTGGGTAAACATCGGGTGAATTTCATCGATCTGCCCGGCACCTACAGTTTGTATCCTAAAAGGATGGACGAGTGGGTAACCTACCGAATGATCATGGGGGAAGACGCCGAAATAAAACCCGATGTAATAGTAGTGGTGGCCGATGCCAGCAACCTAAAACGAAACCTGCTTTTTTGTACACAGTTAATTGATCTGAAGTTGCCGGTGGTGGTGGCGCTTACCATGATGGACCTGGCCCGCCAAAAAGGAATTAGAATTAATCCAACCGAACTCAAAAGAGAATTGGGGGTGCCGGTAGTAGCGGTTGATGCCAGAAAGGGAGGAGGAATTGGTGCACTTCAAAAAGCAATTGAGCAAACCATTGATGGTGCCTATAAAATTCCAGTCCGTGATTTTATCGACAATCGCTCCTTGGCAGCAATTGCTATAGAAAAAATTAAGGATCAATTTGTGGGTATTGGGGACTATAAAGCCATTCATCTTCTCATCAATCACCAACATTTTGGGTTTGATCCGGATACACAGCACAAGATTGAAGAGATTGAAAAACAATATCAATTCAACCCCACCAAAACACAGGCCAGTGAAATACTGCAACGATACGCAAAGATCAAACAGGTTATGCAGTTGGCTGTTACGGAACCAGATCCATTAAAAAAATCTTTTTTAACAGAAAAGCTGGATGCTGTGCTTCTGCACCGTAACTGGGGATACCTTATTTTATTATCGGTGTTGTTTTTATTATTTCAAAGTGTTTTTTTGTTAGCGCAATATCCAATGAATTTGGTGGAGTTGGGTTTTGGGATGCTGAGCAGCTGGCTTTCTTCTTCACTTCCAAACACACAATTTTCTGATTTAATTATAAATGGTGTTGTGGCCGGGCTGGGGGGGATTCTTGTTTTTGTTCCTCAGATCATGATATTGTTTGGCCTCATTACTTTATTAGAAGATTCTGGCTATATGGCAAGGATTGGTTTTTTATCTGACAGACTAATGAGAAGCGTGGGTTTAAATGGGAAAAGTGTAATGCCCATGATTAGCGGTTTTGCCTGTGCTGTACCTGCCATCATGTGTGCAAGAGGCATAGAAAACAGAAAAGAAAGACTGCTTACCATTTTAATAACTCCTTTAATGAGTTGTTCGGCAAGGTTGCCCGTTTATACTACTATCACAGCGCTGGTGATTCCAAAAAATTATTTGTTTGGGGTAATAAGTCTGCAGGGGTTGGTTTTGCTCGGGTTGTATATGGCCGGCGTTGTTGTTGCGTTGTTGGTTTCTTATATAGCCAATCTGTTCATTAAGATTAAAGAAAAAAGTTTTTTTATTCTTGAGCTACCCATGTATCGCTCGCCACGCTGGGGAAATCTATTGCCTACCATGTTAGGCAAGGCTAAAATTTTTATGTTTGATGCGGGAAAAGTGATCATGGTTATTTCTCTGATTCTTTGGGGACTAAGCACCTATGGACCTGTTGCGCGCATGCAGGCTGTTGAAAGAAATTATCAATCCTCTATATCAATCCCGGGTTCAGATACGGTACAATTAAAAAAAGATTTTCACGCGGCCAAACTCCAAAATTCTTTCGCTGGTTTAATTGGGAAAGAATTAGAGTTTGTTATTTCACCGCTTGGTTTTGATTGGAGAATAGGAATAGCGTTGGTCACTTCTTTTGCTGCCAGAGAGGTTTTTGTGGGAACCATGGCAACACTGTTTAGTGTTGGAGACAACGGCGATGATACTTTGTTGAATGAAAAAATGAAAGCTGCTGTTCGCCCTAATGGCAAACCATTGTTTTCGCTGGCCACCGGTCTTTCGTTAATGATATTTTATGTGTTTGCCATGCAATGTATGAGCACGCTAGCTGTGGTAAAAAGAGAAACCAAAAGCTGGAAATGGCCGGCAATCCAATTAGTTTACATGACCGGACTTGCCTGGATTCTTTCCTGGATAGTTTACTTTATTTTCAGCTAGTTTTTTTCAACGCTATTTTGCGGCGGCCGACAAATAATCAAACACCAAATTGCATAGCGTTTTAACACCGGCTGGCATGCCGCTATTATCAACATAAAAATCTGGCGTGTGATGTGGTGGAGCTGTAGAGGGGTCTTGTCCCTTGGGCATTCCTCCCAAAAAGAAAAAGAATGCCGGCGCTTTTGTTCCATAATAAGAAAAATCTTCTGCTCCGGTAACCCATTCTGTTTCGGTTACATTGGTTGCGCCTAGTGTTTTTTCCAGTGTAGGCACCATTTGTTTTACCAATTCGGGAGTGTTATAGGTTACCAATGTTTTGGTTTCAATTACAACATCCGCATCAGCACCATTTGCGGCCGCAATTAACTTAGCCGTTCTTATTATTTTTTCATGCACGTCTTTTTGCATTTTACTATCCAGCGTACGGATAGTACCAGACATTTCGCAGGTTTCAGAAATTATATTCTGTCTAACCCCTCCGTTTATTTTTCCGACCGTAATTACTACTGGTGCTTTGGTTAACTCTGATTGTCGGCTAACAATATTTTGTAATCCTTCTATGATTTGCGCACCAACTTGAATAGGGTCTACTCCGCGCCAAGGTTGAGAACCATGACTTCCCTTACCCTTTACAACAATATTAAACCAATCTGCCGCCGCCATTATTGATCCGGCCTTATATTTTACTCTCCCAACCTCTAAGGTTGATTGTATGTGTAATCCAAATATGGCATCCACTTTTGGGTTTTCCATCACCCCTTCTTTTACCATCAATGCCGCCCCTCCCTCTTCGCCGGCAGGAGCTCCCTCTTCTGCTGGTTGAAAAACAAACTTTACCGAACCGTTAAGTTGATCACGCATACCAGAAAGAACTTCCGCAACAGTCATTAAAATAGCCACATGCGTGTCATGACCACAAGCGTGCATTACTCCCACTTCGGCGCCCTCGTAGATAGTTTTTTCTCGAGAGGCAAAAGGAATTTTTACACGTTCAGCAACAGGCAATCCGTCCATATCTGCGCGTAATGCCACACAGGGTCCTGGCTTAGCTCCTTTTAACAACCCAACCACACCCGTTTTAGCAATACCCTCCTGTACCTCAATCCCAAGCGAGCGTAGATGTGCGGCAATCAGTTTTGCTGTTTTAAACTCGCGATTTCCCAACTCGGGGTTTTGGTGTATTTGCTCTCTCCAGCTATTAGTTTTAGACTGCAGCTGTTCTGCTTTTGAATGAATCGTTGACCTAAGGTCTGCTGTGGAATTTTTCGCTTGGGCATTAGCCGCAGTGAAGAAAACCGTAAAAAGACAGGGTAGTATTAAGTTTTTCACGAAGACTTGTTTTTGTGAAAATACAATAACAATGATAAATTTTTACTTTTAGGGTACCATGTTGATTCGCCATCTTCCCTTTTTGCGATCCGTTCTTACACACAGCCTTGTTTCTTTTGGGGGCCCACAGGCGCATTTAGGTATGATGTTTAAAAATTTTGTCCATAAAACACCCTATGTAACCGAGAAAGAGTTGATGGAATATAATACGCTTTGTCAACTATTGCCGGGCGGATCCTCCACACAAACCCTTACTCTAATTGGTTATAAGCGCGGAGGAATTCCTCTTGCTATACTCACTCTTTTGGTCTGGATTTTTCCGGCTAGTACAATAATGGGTGGATTTTCATTTTTGCTCCCCTTGTTGAATCAGCATAAAATTGGAGACGGTTTGTTTAGATTTATTCCCTCCATGGCAGCCGGATTTCTTGTTTTTACCATCCTTCGCTTTTTTCCGTTAGCAATTAGAAATACCATCACTTGGGTTATCATGGGGGTTGGCCTTATTGTAACCGTTTTATTATTCGGAAGGCCCTGGTTAATTCCGGTTTTGTTAATTGCCGGAGGAATTGCAACCAATTTTAGTAGCAAACGAATTCCGCAGATCGATGAAAAACCCAAACAAATTCGTTGGTGGAATTTTTGGCTATTTGGAATTATTTTTTTGGTAGCTGGTTTATTAAGCGAAGCTGCACGCACCAACAACTGGCCCGAAAGAAAACAGTTGAATCTTTTTGAGAACACCTATCGTTTGGGTAGTCTGGTTTTTGGTGGTGGCCAGGTGTTATTGCCAATGATGTACGAACAATGGAGTGTTCGTCCTAATACGGTTCGCGAAAAAAATCCTAACGTTATTCAAATTGATCAACAAGATTTTTATATGGGCATGGGGTTGGTGCAAGCGGTTCCCGGCCCCTTGTTTTCTTTTGCCTCTTTTACCGGAGGATTAGCGTTAAAAAAAGAAGGGCCGGGTATGCAATTTTTAGGTTGCTTAATTGGAACTTTTGCAATTTTTTTGCCGGGTACCCTGCTTGTGCTTTTCTTTTTTCCCATTTGGCACAATCTAAAAAAGTATGCTGTTGTTTATCGTTCCTTGGAAGGGGTCAACGCGGCAATTGTGGGAATATTAATTGCCTCTACACTTTATATTTCGCGAGATATTTCATTATTGGAAAACAACACAACCGGATGGATTAGTTTAATAGTATTGTTGAGCACCGTGTTGTTGCTTCGTTTTACAAAAATTATTTCACCAATAATCGTTGCAATTTGTTTGCTGTTGGGTTATTTTTTATAATACCCGCCTTTTTCTATTTCTTCTCGCACCAAATCAGGAACCATATATCGAATAGATTTTCCGCTTGCAACACATTTACGAATATAGGTTGCGGACAGATTCAACATTGGCGCATCAATGCTGTTGAATTGGGCGCCCATCTTATTGCTAATCGAAAATCCTTGTCTCGGATAAACATATATTGGATAGTTTGCCAACAGTTGATTGGCGTTTTTCCAATTGGGAAGATTTTGAAAACTATCCGCACCCATCAATATTGAAAATTGATGTTGTGGGTATTTTTCACTCAGATAAGTAAGCGTATCAATTGTATATGAGGGCCTGGGCAGATTAAACTCGATATCAGAAACCTTTATTCGCTCGTCGTTTTCTGTGGCGAGCTTGGTTAAATGAAGACGCTGATATTCGTTTAGTAAACTATTTTCTTGTTTGTTTGGGTTTTGGGGCGAAACAACCAACCATAGTTTTTCTATGTCTGTTTGGTTTAATAGGTAATTAGCCACAATCAGGTGCCCGTTGTGAATTGGGTTAAAGGAGCCAAAATAAAGAGCGATTTTCACCTATTTATTTGATTATCAGCATTTTACGTTAACCAAAATAGTTTCTGCCTCATTAATTCTTAAGCTAAGACGGTATCCTGAAACAGATACCGAAATTGGATCCCCAAGCGGTGCAACCTGCTCAACCAAAACCTTTTCTCCAGGAATACACCCCATTTCCATGAGTTTTAATAAAAGCTCGGAGTTTTCAAACTCCTCGATTGTTGCCTCCTGCCCCGGTTTAAGATCCGATAGTCTAACCATCATAAACTAGCATTAATTATGCAAAGCTATCCTTGTTGAGTGGTATTTCTTTACGAATTTTGATAATTATGAACTCAAAATCAAAAGTCTGCTTTTTCTTTCCCTCTGCCTCGATTGACCTTGGTAATCGGTCCGCCCTGAAGAAATTCATTGAAAACTTATTTAAATCAGAAAACAAAGAGATTGGCCTGGTTAATTACATTTTCTGCAACAATAGGACCATCCGTAATATAAACCGCCAGTACTTAAAGCACAACTACGCTACTGATATAATCACCTTTGATCTCTCTGATAGCAAACTAATAACCGCAGATATATATATAAGCGTTGACCAAGTTAGGGATAATGCAAAATCGCTGGGCCTAAGTATAAAAAGCGAAATCCTCCGGGTTGTTTTTCATGGTGCGCTACATCTTTGTGGGTATAGAGACAAAAAAAGCTCCGATATTCAGAAAATGAGGGGAAAAGAAGACTTGTACCTTGGTAAATATGGTGTTTCTCCCGTTTAGCGTTCCACGTGGAACATAATTCAAGGAAATAGGGGGTTATCTTTGCTGCGTGTTTAAAGAATACGATGTTATAGTAGTTGGGGCGGGGCATGCCGGTTGTGAGGCCGCTGCTGCTGCCGCTAATTTGGGTTCTCGCACCCTGTTGATTACCATGAATATGCAGACAATTGCCCAAATGAGCTGCAATCCAGCTATGGGGGGAATTGCCAAGGGACAAATTGTTAGAGAAATTGACGCCATGGGTGGCTACTCTGGTATAGTTACCGATTTATCCACGATACAGTTCAGGATGCTAAACCGTAGCAAGGGTCCTGCCATGTGGAGTCCTCGTGCGCAAAACGACAGAATGCTATTTCATCTCAAATGGAGGGAGCTGCTTGAAAGTACACCCAACCTTGACTTTTATCAAGACATGGTGGGTGGACTGCTCATAAAAGACGGGGTTTGTTTTGGTGTAAAGACCGGTCTTGGGCATGAGATCAAAGCAAAATCGGTTGTTTTAACCAACGGAACCTTTTTGAATGGCATAGTGCATATTGGTGAAAAGAATTTTGGTGGCGGAAGAATGGCAGAAAATGCTGCAACAGGAATTACAGAACAGCTTGTAGGTCAAGGATTTGAAAGCAATAGACTTAAAACGGGAACCCCCCCAAGAATTGACGGAAGAAGTCTGGATTATTCAAAAATGGAAGAGCAGCCAGGGGATGAGGATATAACCGGTTTTTCATTTTTAGACACCGAAAAACCTAAAAAACAAAGAAGTTGCTGGATAGCGTACACCAACGAGGTTGTCCATGATGTTTTAAAAACCGGTTTTGACAGAAGCCCGATGTTTGCCGGGAGAATTGATGGGGTTGGGCCACGCTACTGTCCAAGCATCGAGGACAAGATTAATCGTTTTGCCGAAAGGGATCGCCACCAGCTTTTTGTTGAGCCAGAGGGGTGGAATACTGTTGAAATATATTTAAACGGCTTTTCTACATCATTACCAGAAGACGTACAATACGAGGCCCTTCGTAATATTGGTGGATTTGAAAACGTTAAGGTATTTAGGCCTGGTTATGCTATTGAATATGATTATTTTCCCCCTACGCAATTACACTATACCCTAGAAACCAGACTATTGAACAATTTATTCTTTGCTGGGCAAATTAATGGAACAACGGGCTATGAAGAGGCTGCTTGTCAGGGCCTAATGGCTGGAATAAACGCACATCGGTCGGCAAACAAACAAGAGGGCTTGGTTTTAAAAAGAAGCGAGGCCTATATAGGTGTGTTAATTGACGACTTGGTTGGAAAAGGAACAAAAGAACCTTATCGCATGTTTACTTCGCGTGCCGAGTTTAGAACCTTGTTGAGACAAGACAATGCAGATCTGCGATTAACCCCACTAAGTCACAGCCTGGGTCTTGCTTCACAAGAACGAATGACTCGTGTTCAAAAAAAACATTCCGAGATTGATGAAATAAAAAAAATATTCACTTCGCTGTTTTTAGAACCCTCCGAAGTAAACGATTGGTTTGCTACACTAAACACTGCAACCATTGTTGAAAAACAAAGAGCACAAAAAATTTTATTGCGGCCCGATGTTGAAATTTTTGACATGATGCGTGCGGTTAGTTCTGTTAACAGCGCGCTCAGTGTTTTTGATAAAGAAAGCATTGAACAAGCGGGCGTGCAGATTAAGTATGAAGTTTATATCGAAAAAGAAAAAGAGTTGGTACAAAGAATGAAACAACTCGAAGAGTTAGAGATTCCCGAGAGTTTTGATTACAGAAAGCTTTCTTCGCTTGGAAACGAAGCAAGGGAAAAATTAATGAAAGCAAAACCCAGAACCCTGGGTCAAGCAAGTAGGATTTCGGGTATTAACCCAAGTGATGTACAAATTCTAATGGTATACATGGGTCGTTAAAAACTAACGCCTCTTTTTTTGTTCTCTTGTGGTTAGCGTGTTATTGATGGTTCCCGCAATTTTTCCCCTACACTTAGGCGAACCGCATCCACAGGTAAACGGCTCCATGGTTGCGTCAAGAAATTTGGCGTAGTCAAGTGTTAGCTCTTCATGTGCGGCAACCATTCGCGTGGTAATTACATTGAGCCCGTCAAAAATAGTGTTTGCATCACAGCTATGGTTTTGAGGAGCCCAGTCTGCCGGATTGTTGTCCCACAAAACATACACCTCTTCACTAATCGGATATGCGTATCTGCGAAATAGTAATTTTTCTTCCTCATTCCAATTTTGATCTACTTCTCTTTTTGTAATTAGTCGTTGAGAGCGGCCCTCTCCAACAAAAACAATCTGCCCGGGTTGTAGTGTTTGTTTTGCATAAATTCCATAACCCGCAATGGAATTGCCTTTCATATAAAAGGGTCGTTGCTTTCTTGCGTGTCGCGCTATTCCTTCTGCAATGATGTGTTGTAAAAACCCCGATTGACCAGCGGGATCGTATTTCAAAATAAAATCTGCGGAGCCCTCATATCCATCTGTATAAAAAACGGAACAGGTAAGATTTATCTCTAAAAAAAATATATTTCCCTCTTTATCTACACGAAAGTCTAATCTGCCATAGCCATGCCCGCCGGCTGTTTTAAATATTTTTTCGCTGGCCGTTCTGAGTTTGTTTTCCAACACCTCATTGCTGCAAGGAATATTAGCGCTCGGGTGTAGTTCGGATGTTTTTAAAGAATAGGTTTTAAAGGATTTGCCAGAAGGAAAAATATATTCAACAGGCTTGTAGCTTGTACAGCTTTTACCGTCTTGATTTGCTGCAACCAGCACAGTAAATTCACGACCCTCTATATATTGTTCCACCAATACGTTGCCATAAAGCGGCAACAATTCCTTGCATTTTTTTTCAAGTCCAGCCCTGTTGTTTACAAGCGACTCTTCGTTAACCCCAAGACTATCGCCTGCGTGCGCGGGTTTTATAAAAAGTGGAAATTTTAATTCTGCAGGAATGGTGTGCATATCTTCCTCTTTTTCCAGGAGCACATACGTTGGAGTAGGAACATCTTCGCAATAAGCCACATACTTTAATAGTGCTTTTGGTAAATCATAGGTGGCAGAGCTTGGTCCGGTGAATGGAAGGTTTAGCGACTCGAGCGAGTAAACAACATCAACACCAGGAACTTCCCATTCTGGATATCCCTCGCAAAGATTTACAAAAATGTCATATCCCTGCTTTGATAATTCTTTGAGTTGTTTATAAGTGGTTAGCTTATTTAAAAACACATGGTCTACCCGGCTGTTAGAAAGTAACAAAGAAAGATTTCTTGGTGGATCATAATATTTATAATCTACCGCCGTAGTTGAATAATCGGGTTGAAGCACGCAAACCTTCACAATACTGCTTTTGTTTTTCTTTTTGTGGTTTGCGATATTCTTTGTGCATGACGACGAACCGCATCTTGTAAAATTTCAAAAATCACTTGTGTGTAAGAAACATTTGAGGCTTTAAGAATAGCCCCAATGGAGGTATAGTCTTCGTCTTCGCTTAAACCACATTGTGCGTTTGCTTCAAGCACATATAATTTTCCTGTTTGGGCGTCTTGCCTAATGTCTATCCTTGTGTATCCCTTTCCGCCCAAGGCGAGATATGCTTTTTTACTAAGCGCCGTCAATCTTCTTCGGAGGGATTCTGGTGCTGGTGCGTACTCGTAAAAGTTTTCATTCCCCGGCATGGGTGTTTCTGTTTCGTAGATTTCCCATAGTCGATCAAAAGATAAAAAGCGTTCCGCCTCTGGCAGCGATGGATGAAAGTGTCTTTCTACCGGAACATATACTTTGCAGTTTGCGGGATCATCGGATGAGCCTGTAATAAATGTGGTGAATTCGGGTCCAATGATAAATCGCTCTACAAACAATCCGTCGGCTTGAAGGTTCCAACCGCGATACCCCTCTTTTAATTCGTTTAATCTGTTTTTTAGTTCCTGCTCGGAGTGAACAACATTTTTTACAGACACCCCCATGCTTCCTCCCGATACGGCTGGTTTTAATAAAAGGGGTGTTCCAACACGTAGACAAATTCCGCGAACAGTTCCCGGTTTTCCTGAAATTATTCGCCAGGGCGAATTTGGCACCCCAAACTTGTCAAACGCTTTTTTCATTGGGATTTTAGAGGTGGTGATGGTATAAAAATGGCGATCCGCCCCCGTGTAAACCAGTTGATGCTTTTCTAGTTCATCAATAACAGAAACTCCGGGAGTCCCATTTACCTCGTCGCCATCACAAAGATTCAACACCAACGCTTTTTTGATCTGGGTTGATTTGTTGATTTTTTCTATGCTTTTTATAAACCCCTCAAGGGTTACCGGAACCCATTCCCACTCAATATTTAATTCAGAGAAAACCCGCGTGTATTCTTGAATACTGTGCGTAAAGTCGTAATAATGGGCAAGGTTGGGATCCTCGGTTTCAAAGTGCGGAGCCAAGACCCAAACCTTAAATTCTGTAGCAAGATTTTTTATTGCCGCCTTGTTCATCCTTCTAAATTTCTTTTATCCACTATATAAAGGTTTAGGTGATACTCGTTGGCTTGTTGATCGCTCAAGTGTTTTGCGCCCCGAATCATGCCTAAACACTGCTGGCTTCGACAATTACACACAAAGGGTTGACTCATGTCCCACTCGGAAGAAGGATAAAAAAAAGTAAGCTCTTCGTCATAAGCTATATCCCGAAGCGCAACAACGGTTAGGTTGGTGGTGTCAAAAAAACAATTTGGATTGCAGCTGTGGTTGATATATTGTAAGTATGCCGGCTTTAGCATAATATGGTGTTTGTCTCCCAGTTGCACGGTTAAGTAAGAAGGATTAACACAAACCTCCTCCGCAACAAAAGAAGATAAAACTTCGCCAGCACCAAATTGACGTCCGGCAAAAAACGCTTTTTGCCCCGAAGCCGCATCTTCGCGCACATCGCCAATACTTGTTGAAAGAACAAGTCGGTAGGTTTGGGTAGCCGGGGTTGTTTGCACAGGTTAGTAAGGTGCATGTAAGTTAAATTGCTATTAATAGCAATTGATCATTAAAAGTCTAATGTGAATAAGTTATGAACAAGCGTGACTATTGATCTGTGCGCTGTCTTTTATAAACAGGAACCGTACTACATGGCTCACCAAACATTAGGGACTTAACAACCGGACGAAGTATTCGTGTTGCTTCCAAGTAAGCATAGTCGCCAATAGGTGTGTCTCCACAACCCTTTATAATAACGCGCTGGTCTTTATAATCGGCGGGATTGATGGCTTGAAGGTTTCGAATAAAAAGCTGTTTGCGTAATTCTTCAGGGTTTGCAAGCGCTAGTTCTTTACAAACTGGTTGTAAATATGCTGCCACCAACATAAATGCCCAGCTTGGAATAATTGCATCCGCCGAACAAATAATAGAAATCGTCTTATCTCTGAAAGTCTCCCAATCCGTGTTTTTTAACGCCTCTCTAAACTCTTTTTCTTTTACAATCATTCCCATGAAAAGATAGTCTTTTAGATCAAAGACCGTTATTTCTCCTTTAGGGAACCAATCTTCAAGATCGATGGTGATGAGTCCGCTTTCTGCAACTTTATTTACAAACTCGGCCATAGGTTGGGTTTATCAATATCTTTCCTGGCGGCGATCTTTAATTGTTGCCGCGCTTCTTAAAATAGATACCGGGTTGTTGGGGCTATACTGGTTAGCATACGCCTGTTTGGCTTGTTGATATCGAGATTCTCGCTGAGAAGTTACATCGCCTTCCAAAACGGGTGTGCTGCCAATATTGTCAACTCTTACCACAAAGACTCCGCTCAATCCCTCGATTGCAGTAGAAACCACCTTTCCTTTATTAGCCATGTTAAATGCGGCACCCGCCATGCGTGGTTCGTATCCAAAAGAAAACGATCCCGCAAACCGTATGCTGTCAGCGGTCTCGATTTGTTTTCCACCCAGCGCACTTGCTGCGGCTTCAAGTGTTGTGATGGTTCCAATTTTCTTACTAAGCAGTTCGGCCTTTTTCTTGTTTCTAAGAACCGGATCAACAGTTGTGCGGGCCGCTTCCACGCTCGCTGTTCCCTCTTCGTTTACTTCTGTTACGGCCGCCACGATATAATTATTGTCTATGCGTTCGGGCTTTAAAACACCGCCCTTGTCCGCTTCATAAATAGCACGAACAAAACTACGAGAGGCTCCCACCCCGCGAACTTCATAAGAAACCGGGGTTATATTTGTTGCAATACTTTTTACAATACCCTGTGTTTTTAGTTTTTTCTCGTAATTATCGCTGAAAGATTTTAGGTCTTTACTATCTCCCGCAAACTCATTGGCTTTATTCAGCGCCAGGTTATCGGTTTCTTGGCTTGCTACTATCTCTTGTGGTAGGTAAGCAATTTTATATCCATTGCCACCTCCCTTCTGAGAAAGAATTTCTATATAATGAAAGCCGAAATCGGTTTTTACAATTCCTTTTGCACCCGAAGATTTTAAGAAAATAAAATCATTGAAGGGGGCAACCATTTGTCCAGAAGAAACATTTTGATACTTGCCGCCCGTGTTTTTGCTTCCGGGGTCGTCCGAAAACTTTGCGGTTAACGAATCGAAGTTTGATCCACCCGCAATTGCTTTTTGAAGACTGTCGCATAGGTTATATGCTGTTGCGGAGTCGCGATTTTGTGTGCTTATTAATATATGCCTTACACTAACCGTATCCGGCATATGAACAACACCAACCATTCTGGCAATCAAAAATCGGTCTGCCTCTAGGTACGGTCCAAAGGTTGCCCCGGGGGCAAGCTTAAACAATGAGTCTTTAACCGCTTGCTGAATAGATTTTCCGTTAATGTAACCACCATAATAGGGTGCGCCCTCACCAGCTAAAAACCGCTCAACGTTGTCTGATGATGCAAATCTTTCCTTTTGGTTGTTAAGCGCGGAAAGCGCGGCGGCACTATCTGCCGCGGAAGGAGAGGCCCCAAAAACAACGTACTGAATTGTTCTGCTTTCTTGTTGCTTAAACTGAGTTTTGTTTTTATTAATATATTCCGAGATTTCCTCATCGCTTATTTTTACGGCGCTGTCCGGTACCGAGGTGTATAGCTCTCTAACAAAAGATATGCGGGCCAGTTGACTGTTTTCTGCGCTTTGTTTTTCAATAAACCAGCGTGGAAAGTTGATGCTGTTAGAAAACAGGGCGAGGTATTTATCCGCCTTGCGCATGTTTGCCAACGCATCGATATAACTTATAATATTCGCTTTTTGCTCGGGCGTTCCGCTTTTTAGCGCCTGGTCTATGTTTTGTTTAGCAAGAGCTGGGTTAAACTGTCCGGTTTTGGGATCTTTGAACTGGTTTTGAAGGTCTTGTGGGGCCCCGGCACCATAAAGAAGATCTGCCAATTCTTTTTTGCCCACACCTATTCCTAGCTCATTAAGTTCTTCTTTTAATAAAACCTGTCCAATTTCTTGGTTCCAGGCCTGCTCAAGTGCTTGTTGGGTTAAAGCGGCCCCCTGTGCGTATCCCTGTGTTTTTAGGTTTTCCTCGGCCTGGATAACCTTTTGGTTAAACTCATCAAAACCAATAGGGCTTCCATTAACAGACCCTATAGACGCAGCAACATTACCGCTCATTCTGCTTTTACCTGAAAAATAATCGGTAAGAATAAATCCCAAAAGCGCCAAAGCAACAAGCACAACGGTGAGTTTTGCGTATTTATCCCTGATATCCTGAATAATAGACATATTAATCCTATTTTAAGAGGATGGCAAAAATAGGGGAAAAACTGTGGAAAATTATGCTTTGCAGAGGGGGTGGGGGTTAAAAAGGCCGTTGTTTTTTTATACACAGCCCCTGTTGGTTTCTGTGTTTTTTTTGTTAATAAACCCCCGTGAAACGTTAAGAGAGATCCATAAAGTCTGTTAAAATTTTAGTCTTGATTGTGTTCTTATCTCTTATTAGTTGATAAACCCAAGACTATTCACTAAAAATCAACACCAAAAACATTAGTAAAAAACAAGCACAAAAAATATACTATCATTCTATTAATGATTAACAAATTGAAAACCAACCATAAAATCTAGACTATTTGGTTTTATTACTAAAAAGTTTTGTTTTTTTCAACCATAAAAAAAATAATTAACATTTCCACACACATAATAATAATAAAGAATTTATAAATAAATAGAATATTATATAATACTATAAGAAGAAAAAAATCTAAAAAGAATGATTTGCTATATATTTTTTTTGAACAGACTTTTGTGATGAGTTAAAAAAATGAACCAGTTACAAACCATAACCATCGAGCAAAACGAAAATTGGCAAAATTTTGTAGATCCCAGCGTGGATCTATTTGAAGAAATTAATAAACTAAAAAAACAAAAAAAAACAATTATTCTAGCACACTATTACCAGGATTCAGATATTCAGGATATTGCGGATTATATTGGGGATAGTTTAGGTTTAGCCAGAGAAGCGCAAAAAGCAGAAGCGGAGATTATTGTTTTTGCAGGTGTACATTTTATGGCAGAAACAGCAAAAATATTAAACCCCACAAAAAAAGTTTTATTACCCGACTTAAATGCAGGATGTTCATTAAGCGATAGCTGCCCCCCTGAAGTATTTAAAAAATTTAAAGAAAAACACCCCGACCATTTGGTTGTTAGTTATATAAACTGCAGTGCAGAAATTAAAGCAATGAGCGATGTTATTTGTACCAGCTCAAATGCAAAAAAAATTGTTGAAAGTTTTCCAAAAGAACAACCACTGATATTTGCTCCCGATAAAAATTTAGGAGCCTATATCAATAAAATAACCGGAAGATCAATGCTTCTTTGGAATGGGGCGTGTATGGTACATGAAATATTTAGCTTAGAAAAAATAATCAAACTAAAAACAAGATATTCAACAGCAAAACTAATTGCACACCCCGAGTGTGAAGAACCTATCTTAAGAATTGCAGACATGGTTGGATCCACCACAGAATTATTAAAATACAGCCAATCAGATTCCGAAGACACCTATATTGTGGCAACAGAAGCGGGAATATTACACCAAATGATTAAAAATTCTCCACAAAAAACATTCATTCCCGCACCACCAAATAACAGTTGTGCCTGTAACGATTGTCCACACATGAAACTAAACACACTTGAAAAATTATACGCTTGTTTAGTAAACGAAAAACCTGAAGTATTAATGGATGAAAAAATAAGGCTAGCCGCAAAAAAACCAATAGAAAAAATGTTGGAGATTAGTAAACTGGCGGGGGTATAAATCAAAAAAGAGAAGCCTTTTCCAAAAAACCCGCGCGACCCCAATCAAAAAAATCGTTTTCTTTTAAACCGTCAGGCCTTTCTTTTTTACCACGAATTGAAAAAACGGTGTGATAACTTAGCTCTTGATCCGGAAGCAAGAAACTAACAAAATCAACCATCTCCTCTTGTTTTAAATCTTTTTGTAACCATCGCAGCGCCCGATCCACGGGGCAAAGAAGGGGCATCCTGTGTTTATTAGGCCCAGAATTATGTATTTCTCTGAAAACCCCATTGGCAGAACGCGTAAGAATACTAAACGACAAAGAGGTAAAGGAAAAAAGAGCAGGGATTAACAATGGTTCACCACCCTTTAGTTTGATATAATAAGGAGTCTTTTTTTTAACCCCCTCACGCTGTTGATGTTCGTAAACACCGTCTGCAAGCAATAAACACCTTTGCTCTTTTAATGAAAACCAAAACGAATCAGGCAATAATACCTTTTCGCTTCGCGCATTATACAAAGGGGTGGGGGTTTTAAAACCAGGAGCTATGCCCCAAAAAAATCGCTCCACACAAACATCACCACCGCGGTTAACCAACACAAAACACGATGGGTTTTCGTGTGCGGCAATATGGGGCCTGTTGTGGTCTACATCAACCAAGTCTCGATTAATTTTTATTCCAGGAATATAGCGGGGCAGGCCATCTGCCCCCAACATAGATTTATATCCAATATCTACACACATGTGGGTAACGGGCTAACAAAGAGTTGCACACCAAAATAACCTAACTTTCCTACAAATTTATTAATATGAACAAAGGCCTGCTTTTTTTCACCCTCTCTTTTTTGTTCTTAACCCAAGCGGACGTGATAGGACAAGACTTTAAACCAAATCTTACGCAGGGGGTGATGAAATACCAGGCGCTTCGGGATACGGAGATAGATCCAAACGCAGCACTTCGCGAACAAGGACTAAAAGACTGGAAACAAAAACGCGACACCATATTAATAAAAGCAAAAAAACTATTAGATCAAAAAGACTACACAGGGGTTAATCAACTTCTTTTTCCATTTGATTATCTAGAGCCCGAAGACGCGCTCTTTTACGAATACCTAGGAAAGAGCTATTATTATGCAGGTTTGTTTCAGCCCGCGCTTGACTGTTTTAAACTTTCTTACGAACAAAAGAAAAACAGCGAACTTCTTTTTTTCCTGGGCCACTCCTATGAAAAAACAGGGAACGAAAAGGAGGCGCTCAAAATGTATAAAAGGGGCGTAAAAGAAGGTGTTGCCGCCTGCCTGGAAAAAATAACCGAGCAGATCCATTAAGAACACCCCCAACAAGAACACAAAAACTTCTCGCAAATGAAAAAAATAATTTATTTTTTTTCTACCCTGCTTTTGCTTGTGGCTTGTAAAAACAACAGCATGAAAAAAACGCAATATGATTGGCCGAAAAACACACAAGCGCCAAGGGCTATTGAAAAGATGCGCGCATTTGTGCAACACGGCGATACTATTAAAGACGAATATTATTGGATGAATGATTATTTTAAAAAAGGGCCGGATAGCACAAGGGTTGTTGAACACCTACAAGCAGAGAACGAATATCTGGACACCATGATGAGCGGAACAAAAGAGCTTCAAAAAGGGCTATTTACAGAGATGCGGGGCCGAATACAGGAAAAAGACGAGTCGGAGCCCGTAACAGACAATGGCTATATCTACTATTCTAAAACCGAAGAAGGCAAACAGTATTATAAATACTATCGAAAAGGTATTGCCGCCAACGCCAAAGAGGAGTTGTTGTTAGATGTAGATCAAATGGCAAAAGGAAAAAATTATTATTCTATCTCAGGCCCAAACATAAGTCCCGACAACCAGTGGATGGCTTATGGAGTAGACGAGGTCTCGCGCAGACAATACACCCTATACTTTAAAAATCTCAAAACCGGAGAGTTGCTGAGTGATGCAATACCGGGAACCAGCGGCAATGCGGTTTGGTCGGCCGATAGCAAAACAATTTTTTATACAGCCAACAATCACACAACCCTGTTATCAGAAAAAATAAAAAGGCACCAACTAGGAACACCGGCAAAAGCAGATGTAATTGTGTATGAGGAGAAAGACCCATCCAATTATATAGGAGTTACTAAGACTCGTTCCGGACAGTATATCATGATTTATTCTGCGGCAACGCTGAGCTCCGAAGTATATATTTTACCCGCAAATCAACCACAGGGAAGCTTTCGGGTGTTTCAACCCCGAACAAAAGACTTGCTGTATAGTGTTGATCACTGGGAAGATCGTTTTTTGATTGTTACCAACTGGGGAGCAAAAAATTTTCGCTTAATGAGTTGTCCATTAGACCAAACACAACAAACGGCATGGACAGAGCTTATCCCCAACAGAACAGACGTATTGCTGGAGGGGGTTGAGCCGTTTAAAAACTTTTGGGTTCTTACCGAAAGAAAAGAAGGGCTGGTGCAATTACGCGTTCGTGAATTTCCCAGAGAAAAAGAGCATTATCTTGACTTTGGAGAACCGGCATACGACGCCTTTGTGGGTAGAAACCCAGAATATCTTTCTACAAGACTCCGCTTTAGATATTCTTCCATGACCACACCACTTTCTACCTACGACTATACCATTGCCACAAAACAAAAAGAACTTATTAAAGAACAACCCGTACTCGGCGGATTCAAAAGAAGTGATTATGTTACAGAAAGACGATTTGTAATTGCCCGCGATGGCACACGAGTTCCGCTGTCTATTGTATATAAAAAAGGAATTCAACTAGATGGATCGGCTCCAGCCCTTCTGTATGGATACGGATCTTATGGAGCCAGCATGGATGCCGGATTTTCAACAAATCGCCTTTCCTTATTAAACCGTGGTTTTGTATACGCTATTGCCCATATACGTGGAGGACAGGAAATGGGCAGGTCTTGGTATGAAGACGGCAAATTGCAGAAAAAGAAAAACACGTTTAACGATTTTATTGATTGTGGTAAATATTTAATCGAACAAAAATTTACTAGCCGCGGTCATCTTTATGCAATGGGCGGAAGCGCCGGAGGATTATTGATGGGCGCTGTTGTTAATATGGAACCCACACTCTGGAACGGCGTTATTGCGCATGTTCCTTTTGTGGATGTGATAACCACCATGTCTGATCCCACCATTCCCCTAACAACAAACGAATACGACGAGTGGGGAAATCCAGCCAACAAAGACGATTACTTTTATATGAAATCTTATTCGCCCTATGATAACGTAACGGCAACCGACTATCCAAATTTGTTGGTCACTACCGGATTACACGATAGCCAGGTGCAGTATTTTGAACCTGCAAAATGGGTGGCGCGCTTGCGCAAACTAAAAACAGACAAGAATGTGCTGCTTTTAAAAACAAATATGGAAGCGGGGCATGGAGGAGCCTCCGGGCGTTTTGATTATTTAAAAGACGTAGCCTTACACTATGCTTTTTTGTTTGCATTGGAAGGAATTAATAAATAACGATGAAAGCCATTATCCTTTCGTTTGTACTATTTATTTCTTTGATAGTCAGCGGCCAATCGCTTACACCGGAAGAAAAAAAATTAATTCAGACGGTTGAACAACAAATGGAACAAACACTCCAGTTGCTCCGCCAATCAGTAAACATCAATAGTGGAACCTATAATATTGCCGGTGTTCGTGCTGTGGGGGAGGTGTATGCTACCGAGTTAAGAGCACTGGGCTTTACGGTGGAATGGGTATCATTACCAGACTCGTTGAAAAGAGCGGGGCATCTGGTAGCTTACAGAAGAGGAACAAAAGGAAAAAAACTTTTTTTGATTGGTCACCTGGATACCGTGTTTGAACCCGACATGCCCGCGAATCCATTTACGCAACTAAATGATAGCACAGCAACGGGTCAAGGCATCAATGATATGAAAGGGGGTGATGTGGCAATAATAGCCGGATTAAAAGCGATGCATCGGCTGGGTTTGCTTGAGCAAACCTCTATTACAGTTTACATGACGGGTGATGAAGAAAACGCGGGTCACCCTAGAGAAATATCTCGAGGAGATTTTATTGCACGCGCTCAACAACACGATATAGCATTAGCCTTTGAAACAGCAAGCGGATTAAATACGGTAGCCACCGCTAGAAGAGGTGCCAGTGGATGGAAATTGGAAGTGGAGGGAAAACAAGGACACTCTTCCGGTATATTTGGAAATGCAGGATTTGGTTCTATTTATGAAGCGGCACGAATTATCAATTCCTTCAGAGAGCAGCTGAGCAAAGAGCCCAACCTCACCTTTAATCCTGGTTTGATTATTGGCGGCGCCGAGGTTGCTTATAATGATGAAGCACAACAGGGTGAAGTAGCCGGAAAAACAAACATCATTTCTCCACGGACTTATGCAAACGGAGATCTTCGCTTTTTAAGTGAAGAACAAAAAGAAAACGCAAGGAGCGTAATGCGCGAAATTGTTGGTCAATCATTGCCCAGTACAAAATCCGTCATTCACTTCACAGACGGAATTCCCTCAATGCCCCCAACAGAAGGAAACACAAAACTAGCCAACCAATTGAGTGAGGTTAGTGAAACGCTAGGTTTTGGAAAAGTTTCTCCGGGAAACCCCGGCAGTCGCGGAGCGGGCGATATTTCTTATGTAGCAAAATATCTTGACTGCCTGGATGGACTGGGCGCCAGCGGACGTGGTGCGCATGCTCCCGGAGAAACGATCAATCTTAAAGAATATCCAAAACTAATACAACGAACAGCGGTGTTTTTGTATCGATTAACGCGTTAAGAATTTATTAGGACACCAGTTGCACAGCACCGATTGATTTTTCCAACTCCGCCTGTTCGATGCTATGATTTGTTAACTGGCCTCTGCAATAATCCTCGTAAGCGCTCATATCAAAGTGACCATGACCGCAAAGGTTAAATACAATCACGCGCTCTTCCCCATTTTCTTTTGCCTCATTAGCCTCACGAATGGCTTGTGCTATAGCGTGTGTTGCTTCTGGCGCCGGTAAAATTCCTTCTGTTTTAGCAAACAACAACCCAGCCTCAAAACACTCTAATTGTTGAAGCGCCACGGCTTCAATTTTTTTCATATTCAACAAATGACTACAAAGAGCACTGGCACCATGATAACGCAAACCACCAGCGTGTAAACCCGGCGGCATAAAATCATGCCCCAAACTATACATAGGAAGTAGAGGTGTAAAACCCGCGCTGTCTCCAAAATCATAACCAAACACGCCACGAGTTAATTTTGGACAAGAGGCGGGTTCAACCGCTACGGCACGAACTGCTTTACCCCCCCTTAGCATCTCTCCTACAAAAGGAAATGCCAGGCCTGCAAAATTTGAACCACCACCCAATGGGGCAATGACCACATCGGGGTAATCATTTGCTAATTCAAATTGTTTGATTGCTTCCTGTCCAATAATGGTTTGATGTAACAACACGTGGTTCAAGACGCTACCAAGAGCATAATGTGTTTTGCTATCCTGAACAGCAACCTCAACCGCTTCGCTAATAGCAATACCCAGCGATCCCAGCGAAGTGGGATCTTTTTGCAAATGAGCTCTACCTGTGGCAGTGAGATTGCTAGGTGAAGGGTGAACCGTTGCCCCAAAGGTTTCCATAATTACTTTACGATAGGGCTTTTGATCATAGCTGCCCCTGACCATAAACACTTCACAGTCTAAACCAAATTGTGCACAAGCAAAACTCAGGGCTGTTCCCCATTGCCCGGCACCCGTTTCGGTTACAATTTTTTTAATCCCCTCCTGCTTATTATAATAAGCTTGCGCAAGCGCAGTGTTGGTTTTGTGAGAACCACTGGGGCTACCCCCTTCGTACTTATAATAAATACGCGCGGTTGTATTAAGTTGTTTTTCCAAACGTGTTGCACGAACAAGCGGGCTGGGACGATATAAATTATAAAGAGAACGAACCTCGTCCGGAATTTCTATATATCGCTCCTTGCTTACCTCTTGTTTGATCAGCTCCATTGGAAACAAAGGAGCCAAATCTTCGGGGACCACAGGTTTTTTTGTTTGTGGATGAAGCGGGGGTAATAGGGGTTCGGTAATATCGGCACTAATATTATAATAATGATGTGGTGTTTGGTCTTCGGTTAAAAAGTATTTCATGAACAATTTTTTAATAATGAATAAATAAAGTCTTCAGGGATTCTAAAAGAAAAAGAGGCCTGCCCCTTATGAAGACAGACCTCTTAAAAAAAGATGATGTGGCGGTTAACGCCAACGACCACAGCTTCCAAGGCCTGCCGAATTAGCACACCAACGCCAAGTAAAAATTGTGGTAGTATTTAAAAGCACGATGTTTGTTTATTGATCAGCGAGCACGAATATAGGAAACACAATAAACCGGCCAAAATTATGCGTAATATTTTTCCGCAAGATTTTTATAGGCCAGTAATTGAGCTTCAACCCAAGCGGCATCTTTTTTTAGATATACCGCCAACAGATCAGCAACAATTGGAGAAACCAATACCGAAGCCCTAACATCCAAAAACAACAATCTGGTTCTTCTGGCCAAAACATCTTCTACTGTTTGAGCCATTTCAAAAAGTATGGCGTACACAATATCCGCTTTTGTTATACCATACTCTGTATTAATTATCTCGGCCAGCGAGGGGTTAGCGGTTATTAGCTCTTGGGTGGATTTGTTTTTATCCTTGTAAGTATAGAGCAATAGGTTTTTGGTTACACACTTTCTTTTGTTTAGCCGCCCCCGCCTATATATTAGATCCACGGTGCTTTCCGCCATTTTTCTATATGTTGTCCACTTTCCTCCTATAATTGTTATAAGCCCGGATTTACCAACAATAATGCTGTGCTCTCTGGACATAACAGCGGTTGACGAACTACTGCTATTAAACAAAGGTCGCAGACCGGCAAAAACAGCACTAACCTCGTTGGTGGTTATTTTTTTACTGCTAAACCTGTTGTAAGAATCTATCAAAAAATCAATCTCGCTTTTAAGCGGCACGGGATCCTCTTTTGCTTCTTCCATTTTGGTGTCAGTGGTGCCAAGCAACAGCTTACCAAGCCAGGGGATTAAAAAAACAACCCGACCGTCAACAGACGGCACGGTCATGGCAAATTTCTTGGATCCATAAACACTATCTAAAACAAGATGTATTCCCTGAGAGGCCACCACAATCTTTGAATAAGCTTCAACGTCCTTCTTTAAAATATCTTCTGTAAACACTCCGGTAGCGTTTACAACAAAACCACAACTAACATTATAGTTGGTGTTTGAAATAGTGTCCCTAAACACCACCCCACAAACCAGGTTGTTTGATTTTACCAAATCAGTAACCTCGCAATAATTTAAAACAGTGGCACCATTGTCGATTGCAGTTTGAGCCAGATCAACGCAGAGCTGACTATCATTAAATTGTGCATCGTAATACAAAACCCCACCACAAAGATTTCTTTCATTAACAAAAGGAAGCTTTTCCAGAGTTTCTTTTTTTGACAAGACTTTTGTGTTTCCAACAGTAGAGTTAAATCCAAAAAGCGCATACAGGTGTAATCCAAAAGAGTAAAGTAGTTTTTCGTAAAACGAATAAACCGGAATAATAAACGGGATTATGTGGGTTACGTTTGAAGAATTCCTTAATAATATTTTTCTTTCTCGCAAAGATTCAACTATCAAACTAAATCTTAATTGCTTTAAATATCTAACACCACCATGAATTAGTTTGGTTGATCTGCTTGATGTTCCTGAAGAAAAATCCCTTTTTTCTACCAGCAGGGTTTTTAGCCCTCTTGTTGATGCGTCTAACGCAATTCCAAGGCCGGTTGCGCCACCACCAATAACCACCAAATCCCAGCTGGCTTTATTATTAAGCTCGTACAACAGTTTATCTCTTTGCATTTGAAGTGGTATCTGATAGAAAATCAATCAATTCGAGCGGGGGGTTCAACAAAGAACACAATCAGTTGATACCGAAGATAATGCCTTGTGTACTTTTTCCAAACAAAAGACCGGTTGCGCCTGGCGCAAACAAAAAACTGATTATTGTCAACCAGGGAGATGACGAAGTTCAACAAACAAAAAACAGAAAAGACCAACCTTTGACCTTCGTGAAAGACTAAAAAACACGCCTAAACTCTACATCACCCAAACCACAATTTATGAAGATGAAAAACACACTTTTGGTTTTAACTTTTATTATTGGAGCCATAGTAATTTTTTCCTGCAACGAAGGTGTTCAGGAAGATCAACCTGTTGTAAAACTTGAAGACCTGACCAAAAACCAGCCAGAAGTTCATGGCACGGAAATAAAGGAAGGAGATATTACCATTAGTAATCCGCTGGATTCAAAAATGGTTTCCGAAGGAAAAGCAAGTTATGAGCTAAAGTGCCAGTCTTGTCATAAACTAACCGAAGAAAAAGTTGTGGGTCCGGGCTGGAAAGGATTAACCACCAAAAGAAAGCCCGAATGGATTATGAATATGATTATTAACGTGGATATGATGTTGGAAAAAGACCCTGAGGCACAGAAGCTGCTAGAGCTATGCCTGGTTAGAATGCCTAATCAAAACATTGGAAAAGAAGAGGCCCGCACGGTGCTGGAGTTTATGCGCAGTAACGATGGAGAAAAATAACTCAATCTATATTTTAAACATTAAAAAATATTTAACATGAAAAAATTTAAACAATTGGCTTGGCTTTTTGCCGTAGTAGCGTTTGGATTGTTTGGGCAACAGTCATGTAAGCCCAAGGGGGGGTCCTCTGGGGTAGGCGCTGATGCTGCCGCAAAAGCCTATGTAGCCCCAGGTACGTACGACGAGTTTTACAATTTTGTTTCCGGCGGTTTTAGTGGGCAAATGTCTGTTTATGGTCTACCCTCCGGCAGGCTATTCCGCGTAATCCCTGTTTTTTCGGTTGATGCCGAAAAGGGTTGGGGATATTCCGAAGAATCAAAACCAATGCTAAACACCTCTCACGGGTTTGTTCCTTGGGACGACCTACACCACGTAGCTTTGTCTGTAACCAAGGGCGAACACGATGGCCGTTGGGCATTTGGTAATGCAAACAATACTCCCCGTATTGCTAGAGTAGATCTACAGACTTTCAGAACCGCAGAAATCATAGAAATTCCCAATAGCGCTGGTAACCACTCGTCTCCTTTTATTACAGAAAATTCAGAGTATGTGGTAGCGGGAACAAGATTCAGCGTTCCTATTGGCGACAACACCGATGTTCCTATCAACACCTATAAAGAAAACTTCAAAGGAACTGTGAGTTTTATAGGTGTAGATCCCACTTCCGGAGAAATGAACCTTTCTTTTCAAATCCTGGCACCCGGCATCAATTTTGACTTGGCGCGCGCAGGAAAGGGAAAATCTGCGGGATGGTTCTTCTTCAGCTGCTATAATTCTGAAAAAGCAAACACGCTTCTTGAAGTAAATGCATCTCAGAAGGACAAAGACTTTATTATGGCGGTAAACTGGAAAAAAGCCGAAGAGTATGCCAAAGCCGGAAAGGGAATGAAGAAAAAGGTTCGCTATGCTCACAACAAGTTTAACGAATCAACACATACTGCTACTTCTGTTATTAAGGAAGAGGTGCTGGTGTTGGACCCCAAAGATTGCCCAGACATGGTTTATTTTATGCCTTGTCCTAAATCACCACACGGTTGCGACACCGATCCTACCGGAGAGTACATTGTGGGTAGCGGTAAATTAGCTGCGGTAATTCCTGTGTTCTCGTTTACAAAAATTCAAGAAGCAATAGCTGCTAAAAATTTCGATGGAGAATACGATGGTATTCCTGTGTTGAAATATGATGCTGTATTGCATGGAGAAGTTCAGAAACCAGGATTAGGCCCCTTGCACACCGAGTTTGATGGAAAGGGAAATGCTTATACTTCCTTCTTTGTTTCCTCAGAGATCGTAAAATGGAATATTCAAGAATTGAAAGTATTGGATCGTGTTCCTACATATTATTCAATAGGACACCTTTGTGTACCTGGTGGACCAACCAGCAAACCTCACGGCAAGTATGTGGTTGCATATAATAAAATTACCAAAGATCGCTATCTACCCACGGGTCCAGAGTTGACACAAAGTGCACAGATCTATGACATCAGTGGCGAAAAAATGAAGCTAATCCTTGACTTCCCCACTATTGGCGAACCCCACTATGCAGAAGCTATTCCCGCATCCTTGGTAATGCCAAAAAGTAAAAAAATCTATAAGCTGGAAGAAAACAAACACCCTTATGCTGCTTTGGGAGAAGGAAAAGCAAAAGTGGAGCGTAAGGGTAAAGAGGTACACGTGTATATGAGTTCAATTCGTTCACACTTTACTCCCGATAATATTGAAGGGGTGAAATTGGGTGATGTGGTTTATTTCCACGTAACCAATTTGGAGCAGGACTGGGATGTGCCCCATGGATTTGCGGTGAAGGGCGCAAACAATGCCGAACTACTCATTTTACCAGGAGAAACTCAAACACTTGTTTGGAAGCCAGAAAAAACCGGCGTATACCCAATGTATTGTACCGACTTCTGTTCTGCGCTTCACCAGGAAATGCAGGGTTATATCCGAGTAAGCCCAGCGGGATCTAACGTGCCACTAACTTTTAGCACCGGAACCAATTTGCCCACAGACAATAAATAATACTATTATGAAAAAGATAACATTCTCTTTATTATTTGCTGCAGGAATATTCCTGATTTCCTGTGGAGATGCCTCGCAATCTTCAGATAGCGCAGGATCTGCTGAGCAAGTAGTGGCGGGAGGACAAGAGGCTGTTCAGGACGACGAATCGCAAAAAGATGTGGTGAAGATTGCTGTAGGATCGCCCGATCATACAACATTGGTGGCTGCCTTGAAACAAGCAGAATTGGTAACCGCATTATCTAATGCGGGGCCCTTTACTGTTTTTGCACCCGTTAACGCAGCGTTTGATCAACTTCCTAAAGGAACTGTGGAAGGATTGATGCAAGATGATAAGAAGGCTGATTTACAAAATATACTTCAGTATCACGTGGCTGTTGCGGTGTATAAAGTCGAAAACATGAAAGATGGTCAGATGATTGGCCAGGCAAACGGAGACAACATCACACTTACTGTGAAAGACGGAAAAGTAAAAGTAAACGGCACCGCCAACATTGTGGCCTCTATTCAAGCCAGCAATGGAATCATTCATGTGATTGACGCGGTACTGTTACCTCCTGCCAAGTAAATCATGCCCTCATCGGACCGCAGGCCTTGTCTTGCGGTCCTTATTCTCCTTATTATGGCAAACAAATTAAGCGTTGTTTCTCGTGTGTTGGTAGCATTTGCTTCCGGCGCGTTGGTGGCTGTTTTTTTCTTACCCGTTTGGAGAATTGATCTTTTTGCTCCGCAGTATCCCGAGGGATTAATGATGAACATTTGGATCAATGGATTATCTGGCGACGTAGAAATTATTAATGGCCTCAATCACTACATTGGCATGAAACATATCAGTGTTGAAATGTTTCCTGAATTTATTTTTCTTCCTTATGTTGTAGGGTTTTATATACTTTTAGGAATGATCATTGCCATTGTTGGAAATAGAAAACTACTTTTTTATTATTTGATCCTTACCGTCATAGGGGGAGCGCTGGCTCTTTATGATTTCTATCAATGGGGGTATAAATACGGACACGAACTTGATCCTAAAGCCGCGATTCAAGTACCAGGATTCTCTTACCAACCCCCGGTCTTTGGACATAAGCGGTTGTTGAATTTTGATGCGTATTCTTTTCCCGATATAGGAGGGTGGATTGTTATTGCAGCAGCTGGGTTGGCTTTTGGTGTATGGTATTTTGAATGGAGGAACCCCAAAAAGCAAATCAAGTAACATGAGTTTACGAATTGTTTATATATGGCTTCTTGTAGCCGGTTCATTACTCTCTTGTAGTGCGCAACAGGAACCCATCATATTTGGCACGGACCTATGCCATTTTTGTAAAATGACCCTAATGGATGAAAAATTCGGTTGCGAACTAGTAACCAAAAAGGGGAAGGTGTTCAAATTTGACGATGTAAATTGTTTGCTCCGATTCATGCGTTCCGGCGCCGTTGCCCCAAAAGACACCAAGGAGACTTTGGTTGTAAATTTTGAAAAAAAGGGAGAACTGCTTGCTGTTTCAACAGCCTCTTTTATATATGCCGATTATATTCTCACCCCAATGGGAAGCCGAGTGGCCGCATTTAGCGCTAAGGAGGCTGCTGTTAAATTTAATAATAATCGGGATGGAAAAATTTACACCTGGGAGGAGATAAAAAAAATAGTGCCTTGAGTAAAGTAGTTTTTTATTTTGGGGTAATTTTTTTACTGAACAGCTCCGTCCAAGGAGCTGTTCTACTAGTGGGGAAAAACCAGACTATTACTTCATTAAATAAGGCCATTCAATTAGCCAAAGAAGGGGATACTATCCGAATTCTTCCCGGGGTTTACAAAGAAAAAAATTTAGTAATAAACAAAAGACTTACCCTCTTGGGAGAAGGGTCTCCGTTGTTTGATGGAGAGAATAAGTACGAAATATTGCTGATCAATGCAAACAAGGTAGAAGTGTCTGGCCTTTCCTTTGATCGGTCGGGGTATTCCGCCATGAATGACTTTGCGGCTATCAAAGTAATAGACACGGATAGTGTGACCATATCAAACGTGCAAATTTTCAATGCTTATTTTGCAATTCATGTGTCTAATTCTACGCGTACGCAAATTCACGATAATGATATTATCGGATCGCCCGCCTCGGAACAGATGACCGGGAACGGAATTCACTTATGGAAATGCAGCCAAGCGCACATTTATAACAACAATATTAGAGGACATCGGGATGGTATATATTTTGAATTTGTGACCGATTCTAAAATTGAAAAAAACTTTAGTCGAAAAAACATTCGATACGGTCTTCATTTTATGTTTTCTAATTCCGATTATTATGGGCACAATAAGTTTATTGATAACGGAGCTGGAGTAGCAGTAATGTATTCAAAAAACGTAACGATGCTCAACAATTGGTTTCAGCAAAACTGGGGTGCATCGTCTTATGGTTTATTGTTAAAAGACATTACGGATAGTCACATTGAAAAAAATAAATTTATCCGCAACACGGTTGGGGTTCTCATGGAGGGTAGTAGCCGGCTTCAAGTAAAACAAAACCTGTTTCAAGCCAATGGGTGGGCTATGAAAGTGCAAGCCAGTTGTGACGATAATCTGTTTGAAAAAAATAATTTTATAGGAAACAGTTTTGATATAGGGACCAACGGGACTCTGGTGCTCAACAAATTCACCCAAAATTATTGGGATAAATATGAAGGATATGATTTGGACCGTGATGGACGAGGCGACATTCCCCATCATCCAGCCACACTGTATTCGATGCTCATAGAACAAAATCCCACCACCCTGTTATTGTTTCGCAGTTTTATAGTTACCCTGTTGGACAAAGCAGAAAGAGCTATTCCCAGTTTAACTCCTGAACTGCTGCGCGATGAACGTCCTGTAATGAAGCAACTTTTATTATGATTGTAATTGAAAATTTATATAAGCGTTTTGGTAAACTGGAGGTTTTGAAAGGAATCAACATGCAGTTTAATGCCGGCGAAGTGGTTTCGCTGATTGGCCCAAATGGCTCCGGTAAAACAACCCTTATCAAAGCAATACTTGGATTGATCAAGCCAGACAAAGGGGTTATTACGGTTAATGGAGCAACGGTTAACGGAAGCCCTGCGTATAGAGCATCCATTGGGTACATGCCACAGATTGGACGTTATCCCGATAATATGAAAGTGGGGCAATTGCTCACCATGATCAGAGAAATCAGAAACACCTCAAATCAAGATACTCAACTGGAAGAAGAGTTTAACATGGATTTGCTTTGTGAAAAACCGCTTGGAACACTTAGTGGTGGCACCAAGCAAAAAGTAAATGCCGCTCTTGCTTTTCTTTTTAATCCACCTGTGCTGATATTGGACGAGCCCACAGCGGGCCTAGACCCTCTGGCTACCGAAATTCTAAAAGCAAAAATAGCTCAAGAAAAGAAAAAGAATAAACTGATTATTGTAACCTCTCATGTGTTGAGCGATCTTCAAGAACTAACCACCCATGTGGCTTACATGCAGGAGGGACGGCTTATATTTAAAAAAGATCTGCCCACCCTTCAGCGGGAAACCGGCGAAGAAAAACTAGGTCTGGCTATAGCGCAAATTATGCGTCAACAAAAAAACACTCAAGGGTAAAACCATGATGAAGCTTACACGATACGTGCTCTATGATATTCTGCGCAACAAAATTGTTTTGCTGTATGCGGCTTTTTTATTTTTAATAACCGCCGGTTTGTTTCAGTTGGAAGAAAACTCCAGCAAGGCCATACTTAGTCTACTTACCATTGTACTAACAGTTTTGCCACTAGTGAGTTTGATCTTTACCACAATACACTATTATAACTCATACGAGTTTATTGAATTGATGTTAGCTCAACCCTTAAGCAGAACCCGTGTGCTACTCAGTGAGTATTTTGGGCTTGTACTTAGTTTATTGGGTGCATTTTGGTTGGGTGTGGGGCTTCCTGTGTTGTTTTATTCACCAGATGCTATAGGTATTTCATTACTGATAACAGGAAGTCTTCTCACGCTTGTTTTCATCAGCATGGCCCTCTTCACTTCTGTTCACGCAAGGGACAAAGCAAAAGGTATTGGATTGGCACTATTGCTTTGGTTTTATTTTTCTTTGATCTATGACGGAATTCTGCTGATGTTGCTTTTTGCGTTAAGTGATTACCCTATGGAAAAACTAACGCTGTTATTGTCTGCATTGAACCCAATTGACTTAGCAAGAATTGTAATCATGCTTAAGATGGATGTAAGCGCTTTAATGGGCTACACCGGGGCTATTTATAAAAACTTTTTTGGGAATGCCTATGGAACCATTTTTACTCTTGGTGTTTTGATTTTATGGGCAGCATTTCCTTTGGGATTGGCCAAGCGAAAATTTTTAAAGAAAGACATGTAAAAATATATTTATGGAAAATCTATCAGAAAAAACATTAGCAACCATTGTTAAGGAAAACAGCAGGGCTGCCACCGTATTTGAAAAATACGAACTTGATTTTTGTTGCAAGGGAAAAAGAAGTCTGCTGGTTGCTTGCGAAGAAAAAGGATTAAACACCCAGGCGGTAGAAACAGCTCTTCAAAATATTTTACAATCAACCACTACGGGCAAATATGGTTTCCCTTACGAAAAACTATCCTCGGTTGATTTGTGCGAGTATATAGTTGATACGCATCATGTATATGTGAAAGAAGAACTTCCTCGAATTTTGGGATACGCACAAAAGGTAGCTTCAAAACATGGCGAACGTCTCCCCAACCTGAACAAATTGTTGTTGCTGGTCGAAGAATTGTACAATGAATTGATGCCACATTTACAAAAGGAAGAAGAAATTCTTTTTCCCATAATAAAACAATTGGAGACGGTTCAAAATTCTGAAACGGCATCTTTAACCAAGAACCTTGCTTCTGTCAAAGAACCAATTGCAGCCATGGAACATGAACACGATCATGCCGGGGAAGTAATGGCTAAGATTCGCGCCATCACAGACCAATACCAACCCCCACAAAATGCCTGCACAACCTTCCGCGTTTTATATGATTCGCTGCATCGCTTTGAGCAAGATTTGCATCAGCACGTACACCTTGAGAACAATGTTTTGTTTAGCCGTTATTGAAAAATAACAAGTAAACAACAACTAAGCTGCTTCGAGTAGCCCTTTCCCGTATGTTATTGGGTTAACGTAATTGGATTTCTTAATACGTTTAATATCCTCTATATTTAAAAAAATGCTGATTGGGCAGATTTAAGATGAACACACAAAAGAAAATAGCAATTATTGGTATTGGGTTAATGGGAGGCTCGCTGGCGCTTCGGTTACGCGCAGAAAATCTTTGCACAGAAATC
>VGGU01000001.1 GCA_016868475.1 Bacteroidota bacterium | reverse complement strand
AAGCCCACCATCGATTGATAATACAGGAAATCATGGCAGACCCCACACCTGCTGTTGCCTTGCCAGCTTATGAGTGGGTTGAAATAAAAAACACTTCAAAAGAAGTGATTGCGCTTCAGCATTGGCGTTTCACAGCTGGCAATTCGCTGAGCAGTCCATTCCCTGTGTATTTTCTTGCACCGGATAGTTTATTAATTCTATGTAGTACGGTAGCACAAACAGCACTTGGCAAATATGGAAAAACCATGGGGCTGCCCGTTTTCCCTTCGCTTAGCAATGAGGGAGAAACTATTTCATTGAGGGATCCTTCCGGAAAATCGGCACATGCCGTAACGTATTCCACGGAATGGTATGCGTTTCCTTGGAAAGCAGAGGGAGGATGGAGTTTGGAATTAATTGATGCAAGCAACCCTTGTCAGGAACAAAACAATTGGAAGGCCAGCCTTGATGCCAATGGAGGAACCCCGGGCCAACAAAATCAAACCAGCTCCTCCTCTATTGGAACAATAAACACAAAAGCATCTTATGCATTTTTTAAAGATGCATCTACAATGCATGTAGTGTTTAACCGTCCGGTAGACAGCGCTATTATCAGTAAAGGAGAATGGATCCACATTGCTCCGGGAATTTCCTGGCAATCGATTCGATTAGTTCCTCCAAAATACACAGAGGCTATACTGCAGCTTACTCAACCGGTATTACCAGATAGTATTGTTCAATTGACCGTCGCCACACTTACAAATTGTGCGGGCATTAAAGAGTCAGGATCCTGGACCATTAAAACAGGCTTGTCCAGTACTGCTATTCGTGGTTCTGTAACACTGAACGAGATACTTTTCAATCCACGCTCAGGTGGCGAAGAATTTGTAGAATGCTTAAATACCAGTAAAAAAATAATTGCTTTGTCGGATCTGAGAATAGCCCTAAGAAACAGTGGTAACCAGTTGGGAAGTATTTATAAGTTAGCCGGAGATCCCATTGCTTTATTGCCTGGACAATATGTAGCTTTCTCCAAAGATCCCTACATCATTCAAAGGGAATATTTTGTTCCTGTTACCGCATCCTTGCAAAAAATTTATCCATTTGTAACGCTGCCCAATGAAGAAGGTCGAATTGTGTTGTTAAACACACAGGGAGAAGTGTTGGATGAACTTCACTATGACCAATCCTGGCACTTTGAATTACTTCAACAAAAAGAAGGAGTTTCATTGGAAAAGCTGGAACCAACTGGTGAAACTCAAAACAGGAACAACTGGCATAGCGCCGCTTCTACAGCCGGCTTTGCCACACCCGGACAAAAAAATTCTCAATCATATTCCAGCACTCCATCGCAAGGTAATTTTGAGGTAATACCCTCGGTGTTTTCGCCGGACTTAGATGGCTGGGAAGACTTCTGCAGCTTGCAATACAAGGGCATGGGAAGTGGGCAAGTAGTTTCAGTAACTGTAGTGGATGTTAGTGGTGCTTTTATCATAAAACTAGTACCGCGAGCACTCTTATCTACCCATGGTCAATTTATTTGGAATGGCAGTGCAGCATCAGGCAAACTCTGTAAATCAGGAACTTATGTATTTATTATTGAGCAATACGATTTATCAGGAAAAACAAAGATCAGCAGGCTTCCCGTAACCATTACGTATAGTTTAAAAAGGATTTAACCGTGGTAGATGGAAAACAATGCAGCATTATTTATCTTGCGGCGGTCATATTAACAAATTCAACTTTATGCAAAAACAAATGGTAGTCCTTGTAGCGTTAATTGGAGGTTTATTTACTTTCAGCAGTCAAGCTCAATTGATTCCAAGCAAATTTCAAGAAGCAGCCCCTCGCCAAAATATATACACTGAATTAGGCGGAAATGGAATTGCATTCAATGCCATGTATGAAACTCGTTTAAAAAAGACAGCAGACGGAATAGGTTTTAAAGTTGGTTTGGGAGGATTTACCAGTGCTTACGAAAAATTATTTACCCTGCCATTGGGTATTAACTGGCTACTCACAAAAGACAATAAGCATTTTTTTGAAATGGGATTTGGAGCCACTTTTTTGCATTATGACGACAAATATGATTGGGGCGGAGGTGGTAATTATGACCCCTATCCTGTGAACGTAGTAGGTTTATCTATTGATGCTAAAAATTCGGCATTTGGCCATATGACTTTGGGTTATCGCAGACAACCTGAGAGTGGCGGTATCATGTGGGGTGTAGCCGTTACGCCACAATTTAATGAAAACGGATTTTGGCCAGTGTGGTTTGGCGTAAAATTCGGATACTCATTTGCACGGAAGTAAACGCAATTAAACAGCGGGCAAAAGCAGTAAGGGTCTAAGAAAGTTCAATATCAAAGTTTACCAGATCCTGAAACAAGCGAACGCGTCCGTTGATATCGTCTTGGTTCACTTCTTTCAGTCGAGTTGGTCCAAACTTTTCTACACAGAAGCTGGCTAATGCAGATCCTACAATGATTCCTCTTTTCATATTTGCAAAAGAAATATCTCCGGTCTTTGCCAAAAAGCCCATAAATCCTCCGGCAAAAGTATCTCCGGCGCCAGTGGGATCAAACACATCCTCTAAGGGTAAAGCAGGAGCAAAGAATACCTGATCCTCATGAAAGAAAAGAGCCCCGTGTTCGCCCTTTTTAATGATCAAGTACTTGGGCCCCATTTCCATGATGCTTTTTGCTGCTTTTACTAATGAAAATTGCCCGGAGAGTTGTCGCGCCTCGCTATCGTTTACCATCAACATATCTACATAACGTAATACAATCTTTAAATCCGGCATGGCTGTTTCCATCCAAAAATTCATCGTGTCCATTGCAATAAAGCGAGGACGGGTACGCAACTCCTGGATCACGTTCAGTTGAAGCTTGGGTAAGAGATTTCCCAACATTAAAAACTCAGCTCCCTGATAGGATTCCGGAACCTTTGGATCAAAATCAGCCAAAACATTCAGGTCTGTAACCAACGTGTCGCGACTATTCATATCCTCGTGATAGCGTCCCTTCCAAAAAAAGGAGGGCTTGTCAGGGACCACTTCTACTCCGTCCAATTGAACGCCTCGTGCGCGCAGCTCAAAAAGTTCCTCCGACGGAAAATCATTGCCAATAATGGAAATCTGTTGTACCGGTTTAATAAAATTGCTGGCTGAGTAAGCTACATAGGTTGCAGACCCGCCTACAATTCGATCTGTTTTGCCAAATGGTGTTTCAATGGCATCAAAGGCCATGGTTCCAACAGTTATTAATGACATGCGGCAAACCTAGGTTAATTCGTCCTATTAAAAAAGCTAGTAATTCACTACCTTTCCACTCTTTATTTGTCTATGGCAAAAACTCCTGGAAAGAAGGCTTCTAAAAAGGGATTAATCCTGCAGAAAGCAGCTACAATGTTCAGACATCGTGGTTTTTCTGCCACTTCTATGCGAGACTTAGCTGAAGAAGTGGGAATTGAAGCTGCCAGTTTATACAATCATATTAATTCCAAACAAGAAATACTGGAAGCCATTTGTTTTGAAGTGGCCAATCTTTTTAATGAACATATGGATCAGGTGGAAGCCAGCTCAGCCAACACCATTGCCAAAATTGAGCGGATCATTCGTTTTCATATTCAGCAAATGATTGATAATTACGAACAGGTTTTTGTGTCTGATCGTGAATGGCGTCGTTTGGAAGAACCTTACCTATCAAACTTTCAAACGCAACGTCGAACCTATAGAAAACGCTTTGCCTCCCTGATTGAAAAGGGAATTGATAAGAAGGAAATCCGAAGCCTTGACGCCCCAACGGCCGTATTAATTATACTGCACGCCATTGGTGGTATTGAAAGTTGGCATCGAAGCAGTCAAAAAATTAGCGCCCGCGAATTGGAAGAGAATATGTTGACTATTCTGATCGACGTATTGCGCAAAAACGATTAAGCATGTCGTTGCATTTTTACCGATTACCCATTAAAGAGGTAAGGAAAGAAACCGAAGAATGTGTGTCCCTCCTTTTTGAAGTCCCCGATTCTTTGTATACTGTTTTTCAGTTTACGCAAGGGCAAAATCTGGTATTGAAAGCTATGGTAAACGAACAAGAAGTTCGCCGTAGCTATTCTATCTGCTCTTCACCATTGGATCAAGAACTACGTGTTGCCATAAAAAAAATCAACGGAGGCATTTTTTCTACTTTTGCCAATGAAAACCTGCAAGCCGGAGACGAATTGGAAGTAATGCCTCCTACCGGAAAATTTTACTCGCCGCTTGATTCCACGCAACAAAAAAATTACTTAGCGCTGGCTGCCGGAAGCGGAATCACACCCCTTCTTTCTATTATCAAAACAACACTGGCTACTGAGCCTCATAGCAATTTTGTATTGGTGTATGGTAATCGTAATAGGCATTCAATAATTTTCTTTGAACAATTAGAGGCGTTGAAAAATCAATATATGAATCGCCTTCAGTTGGTCCATATATTGAGTCGCGAAAAAACAGATAGCGCACTCAACTCCGGAAGGATCGACCAAAAGAAACTTGCCAGTCTTAATAAGCTGATTTCTTTTCAACAACTTGATGAGGTGTTTTTATGCGGTCCGCAGGAAATGATTAATTCAGCAATGGACTTTTTGCAACAACAGGGATTGGAAAAGAAAAAAATTCACACAGAACTTTTTACTGCAGTTAATGCAACAATTGCAAATGGCAAAACAACCAGTGGTGGAAAGAGCACAGTGAAAAGCCAAATCAGCATACGCTTGGACGATCGACAATTTGAAATTGAGATCCCCCTGAACAGCAAAACCACCATACTGGATGCGGCCTTGGAGCAAGGAGCAGACCTGCCCTTTGCTTGCAAAGGAGGAATGTGTTGCACTTGTAAGGCCAAATTAGTAGAAGGAGAGGTTAGTATGGATGTTCATTGGGGGCTGGAACAAGATGAGATTGAACAGGGGTATATTTTGACTTGCCAAAGTCATCCCCGAACAGAAAAAATAGTGGTAGATTTTGATCGATAATGGCTGGGGAATAATTAAATTTGGCCTAACACTTGTTAGTTTTCAATAAATTAGCATTTTAAGACTTTTGCATGAGTAGCCATAATCTCGAAGAGCAGTTTCAACAAAAGATTGATCAGGATATTAAAATTGAACCCAAGGATTGGATGCCTGACGCCTATCGTAAAACAAATACTCGTCAGATCAGTCAACATGCGCATAGTGAAGTTGTAGGGATGTTGCCAGAAGGGAATTGGATTTCACGCGCTCCTTCTTTAAAACGAAAAGCCATTTTAATTGCCAAAATTCAGGATGAAGGCGGTCATGGATTATACCTGTATGCAGCTGCAGAAACATTAGGGCAATCCAGAGAACAAATGATCAACGATTTGCATAGCGGGAAGGCAAAGTATTCCTCCATTTTTAATTACCCCGCACTCACCTGGGCCGACATGGGTGCCATTGGCTGGTTGGTAGATGGAGCGGCTATTATGAATCAAGTAATGCTAACTCGCACTTCCTATGGACCCTATGCAAGAGCCATGGTTAGAATTTGTAAGGAAGAAAGTTTTCATCAACGGCAGGGCTTTGAATCGTTACTGGTTCTTTCGAAGGGTAGCGAAGAGCAGCGTGCTCTATGCCAGGATGCCATCAACAGATGGTGGTGGCCGGCACTAATGATGTTTGGACCTCGTGATCAGGAAAGCACCAATAGTGACATGAGTTTAAAGTGGCGAATCAAACGTAAAACAAACGACGAGCTTCGTCAACAGTTTGTAGACATGATTGCCGAGCAGATAAAAGTGTTGGGAATGACTTTGCCCGACCCTGCATTACAATGGAATGCCACCCGCAATCACTATGATTTTGGAGAAATTAATTGGGACGAATTCTGGCAGGTAGTAAAAGGGAATGGCCCTTGTAATAAAGAAAGATTGGAGGCTAGAAAAAAAGCTTGGGAGAAAGGTGCCTGGGTTAGAGAAGCCGCACAAGCTTACGCCAATAAAAAAAACACCGGTACTAAAGCAGCTTGATTCATATGAAACAATTTATAAAAAAATTATACTACGGAGATATTCCCGATGCCGGTAGCGGCACGACTCCTTCCAATGATCAACAACCCAGAACCGATTGGCCACTCTGGGAAGTTTTTATTAGGAGCAAGCAAGGACTGGATCACAAACATGTGGGAAGCCTACATGCTTCAGATGCCCAGATGGCAATTGAAAATGCAAGAGATGTTTATACCAGACGCCAGGAAGGCGTAAGCATTTGGGTGGTAGAGAGCAAACACCTCACCGCTTCCAATCCAGCAGAAGCAGGAGAATTATTTGAACCTGCCGCCGATAAAGTATATCGTCATCCGACTTTTTACAATTTACCTGACCAGGTTAATTACATGTAATTCAACTCATGCAACAAGCACTTCTTGATTATACCTTATCTCTTTCGGATAACGCACTTATACTAGGTCAGCGAAATGCTGCTTGGTGCGGTCATGGTCCGATACTGGAACAAGACATTGCTATCACTAATATCACGCTGGATTTGATTGGTCAATCCAGGATTCTGTATCAATATGCAGCACAACTGAAAGGGGGAGATGCCACTGAGGATTCACTGGCTTTTTTACGCAGCGAAAGAGAGTATAAGAATTGTTTACTGGTAGAGCGGCCCAATGGAGATTGGGCACAAACCATACTTCGGCAATTTTTATTCAGCTGTTTTCAACGCGAACTCTATACACAACTAACTCAAGGAAAAGATTCCACATTAGCGGCCATTGCTACTAAATCTCTTAAAGAAGTAAGCTATCATTGTAGGTGGAGCAGAGAATGGGTATTGCGTTTAGGAGATGGTACTGCAGAAAGCCATACCCGTCTTGTCAAGGCATTAGAAAATTTATGGCCCTACACGGGCGAACTATTCAAAGGAGCTGATTACGAATTAGCACTGGGTCTTGATCCTGCTATGTTGTACACAAATTGGTTATCAGCTGTTCAATCCACTCTCGAAGAAGCCACCGTTTCTCTTGCATCATTAACCTCTTGCTTTATGCAAACAGGAGGTAAAACAGGGATACACACCGAAGAGTTGGGTTTTATTTTAACCGACCTGCAATATATGCAGCGGACATACCCCAGCTGTGATTGGTAAAATATGAACGGCATTCATTTACACACAGAAGCTACACAAGCCTGTTGGGAATTGATGGATCAAATCTATGATCCCGAAATACCGGTGCTTTCGCTCAAGGATCTGGGAATAGTAAGGGATATAGCTATAAAAAGTCCACCGGCAGATGCGGGAATTATTGAAGTAACCATCACCACCACCTACTCAGGTTGTCCGGCAATGGATTGGATTGCCAATACTATTAAAATGGAATTAGGTGTCTTAGGTTATCAATCGATTACCATAAAGCACACCATCACTCCTGCCTGGACCACAGATTGGATGTCTGAACGTGGAAAAGAAAAATTAAAAACCTACGGCATTGCTCCTCCTGAAAAACGATTCACTATTCCAACTGATGGTATTCCTTGTCCACAATGTAAAAGCGAGCATACTCATTTACTCAGCGAGTTTGGTAGTACCGCTTGCAAAGCATTACTACAATGTCAAGACTGTGGAGAGCCATTTGATTATTTCAAGTGTCACTAAATAGCAAATCCTACCTTTGTCAAAACAGCTTGCATGGGTTCTATTGTATTTGAAACCAAAGAACAAATAGTCGTTATTACGCTAAATAGGCCTGAAAAATTCAATGCAGTTAACAGAGAGATGGCCCTGCAATTACAAGCTGCATTGGAACAATGTAAGGGAAATGATTGTCGTGCTGTTTTGATTACAGGGGCAGGTAAAGCATTTTGCGCAGGACAAGATTTGGAAGAAGCCATTGACCCCCAAGGGCCGGGTATGGAACGAATATTGAAAGAACACTACAATCCACTCATTACACAAATTCGTGCTTTACAAAAACCGGTGGTAGCTGCAGTAAATGGTGTAGCGGCCGGAGCAGGTGCAAATTTGGCATTGAGCTGTGACCTATGTATTGCCAGCGACAACGCTTCTTTTATACAAGCCTTTTCAAAAATTGGATTAGTTCCAGATTCTGGAGGCAGTTTTTTTCTACCCCGCTTGGTTGGATGGCAACGTGCAGCAGGATTGATGATGTTAGGCGAAAAAATAACAAGTGCAGAAGCCCTGCAAATGGGATTGATCTGGAAAACAGTGGTGGCTGCACAATTACAGGAAGAAGCAATGACCTTGGTCAAGCAGCTGGCAACGATGCCCACTCGAGCACTGGCACTGATTAAAGAGCAATTGAATCAAAGCGCTACTCATAATTTAGCAGAACAACTAGCCCTGGAGGATCAATTGCAACTGCAAGCCGCTGCTACTGACGATTTCAAAGAAGGGGTAGCTGCATTTCTAGAAAAAAGAAAACCTGTGTTTAAAGGACATTGATATTTTTTATGTCAACATCAGAAAATCAATTAGCTCAACAAGTGGTGCAGCACATGATGCAAGAGGATCGATTCTCTCAATGGCTAGGTATTGAGATAGTTGAAGTAAAAGAAGGTTATAGCCAAATTCGTATGCTTATACGAGAAGAAATGGTGAACGGGTTTGGAATTGTGCATGGGGGAATTACTTTTTCATTGGCCGATAGTGCATTTGCATTTGCTTGTAATAGTAGAAATAATTTATCCGTGGCCTTGGACACTTCAATCAATTTTACCAAACCTGTACAGGTTGGAGATCAGTTAACGGCCACGGCCACAGAATTACATAATGGAAAAAGTACCGGTCTCTATCAAATTGCTATTCATAATCAACAACAAGAATTAGTAGCACAGTTCAAGGGGCTTTGTTATCGTACCCATAAAACACTGATTTAATTTTTACTATGTTCTACTCCTTCAATGGTATCCGACCTGTTGTAGACCCCAGTTCATTTGTTCATCCGCAGGCGGTGATTACCGGCGATGTAACCATCGGTAAACACTGTTATATTGGTCCAGGGGCAGCCTTACGTGGAGATTGGGGAAAGATTATTCTTCAGGATGGTTGCAATGTTCAAGAGAATTGTACCATTCACCTATTTCCCGGTCTTACTGTTTTATTAAAAGAAGGCGCACATATCGGGCATGGGGCAATTATTCACGGAGCTACCATTGGTAAAAATTGTTTAGTTGGGATGAACAGTGTGCTCATGGATCATGTAGAGTTAGGCGACGAATCGATTGTGGGCGCACTTACTTTAATTCGAGAAGGAGAAAAAATTCCACCCCGTTCGGTGGTGGTTGGTAATCCGGGAAAAATTCTCCGAAAGGTCAGCGATCAACAATTGCTATGGAAAACAGATGGCACTCAATTATATCAAGCGCTACCGTCTGCTTGTAATCAGTCGTTGAAACCATGCAAGCCCTTACGAAAACCCCGTGCACAAAAGGCAAGTCAACAATTTACTTACGCTACCTGGGGAGCAAAAAAGAAATGATCTATTTCGGCAGCACTTGCTCAAGTGTGGCAGCCAGCTGTTGGCCGCGTAATGATTCTGCCACTACTTTTCCGTCAGGGTCTATCAATACATTGTAAGGAATACCTTCAATATTATAGAGGGCAACAACCGGACTTTTCCAATATTGCAGATCGCTAACCTGTGTCCAGGTTAACCTGTCTTTCATCACAGCATTCATCCAATCATTTTTTCCTTCTGGCTTATCTAATGAAACACCTAATACTGTAAAGTTTCTATTCTTGAATTTTGCATACGCCTCTACTACAGTAGGATTTTCCATACGACAAGGCTTACACCAACTTGCCCAAAAATCTACTAATACATAGCGGCCTCTAAGAGAACTGAGGCTGATCATTTTTCCATTTGGGTCAGGCAATGAAAACTCTGGAGCGGTTTGTCCAATCAACCCCTGAGGAGCTTTAGGCTGTTCGGCTATCATAATGCTCACCGCTTCCAACCCTTTATGCTTAGGATTTTTATCAATTAACTTTTTGACCAGAGACTGGACCTGTTCCATAGTATATCCTGATAATCCTACTGCTGGATTGCCGGCCATACTTTGATAATAACCCAATACCAACATCGTAAATGCAGGGTTAGTAGTACTATTCAATGTAGAATCGGTAGTTTGCTGTACAGCTTGAATCAACAAGGAACGATTTGCCACTAACGCATCGATAGCCGGCTTTATTACAACAGGTGCTTTTTGTAAACTGTCCAACTCTTTGCCTAATACAAAAACCTGCTCCAGTTGTTTGTTAAAAACAAGCATGTACGCTTGCAAAGAATTACTCAAGGGCGAACCCGTTACCTCATAACGATCCGGGAAATCAAGACCAGCCGGGTTATAGTGCAGCGTCAACGAAACAGTTGCAGCATCATTTACCAATGAAGCGGCAGGATATTCTTGATTTTCTACTCGAATGTTGAAAATGGTTTCTTCCTCGGCTTTTGCCTGAAGTTTGAAAGAGCCGTCTTTGTCTGGTTTTACTGAGTCAATCAACACGCGCTGCATGGTTGCCATTGGCACTTCCTCTAGATAAATGATGGAAGCGGAACGGCCCACCATCTTTCCTTTAACTGTAAATTCTTTTGACCCGCTTCCGGAACATGCGGTAAAAAAAATCAAGATTAAACCGCCAATGAAGTGTTTGATGGACATAGTTGATTGATAAGTAAAATTAAAGCAAGGTTTTGACGGCAATGATCACAGCAGGTAATTGATCGGCCTGCTGTCCTCCAGCCGTTGCCAATGTTTTTTGTCCTCCTCCACCTCCTTTAATCAGAGGAGCTACTATTTCTTTTATGATTTTTCCGGCATCAAGCCCTTTGGATTGCACAATGGATTCTGCCACACTAACCGCTACATAAGATTTTTCTAGTATTTGTGCCGTTAGTACAGCTACATGGTCTGTGTGGAGCAATTTTAATGCTGCACAGATCTTTTTTAATGCCTCGGGATTATCTACAGTAATCTGTTTACCTAAAAAAGCGATGCCATTTATGGTTTCCATTTCTGACACCATAGATTTGCTGCGTTCCTTTAGCTCACGCATTTCGAGCAACTCTACTTGTTTTTTTATTTCGGCATTTTCCAATTGAAGTTGCTCAATAGCACGCAACAACTCTTTAGGATTCTTAAGAGCTTGCTTAACAGCATCCAATAGTTGCATCTGTTCTTGTAGATAATCTTCTGCCTGCTTTCCACAACAGGCTTCTATTCTTCTCACCCCGGCTGCCACTGCAGTTTCGCCTGTAATTTTTAAATACCCCAATTGTCCGGTAGATCCAATATGAGTTCCGCCACAAAGCTCCACTGAATAGGATGGATCTATGATCACCACACGTACAACATCTCCATACTTTTCTCCAAACAGTGCCATGGCCCCCAGCTTGAGTGCCTCTTCTTTGGGCATGGACTGAATCACCACAGGAATATTGGCTCTGATTTTTTCATTGACCAGGGTTTCCACTTGCAAAATCTCGGCCTCACTCATTTTGGCAAAATGAGAAAAGTCAAATCGCAAATTAGCTGCGTGTACCATGGAGCCCTTTTGGGCAACATGAACACCTAATACCTGTCTGAGTGCGGCATGTAATAAGTGAGTAGCGCTATGGTGTTGTGCGGTGCTCAACCGATTTGTAGCATCCACTTTAGCCGTAACGGTTTTGCTTACCGCAGCAGGCATAACCGCAGTAATATGAACAATCAGGTCGTTATCCTTTTTTGTGTCAATTACCTCTATAGATTCTCCGGAAAAGTCTAACCAACCAATATCGCCAACCTGTCCACCACTTTCTGCATAAAATGGCGTTTTTTCCAGAATCCATTGATAAGCTTCTTTTCCTTTTGCTGTTACTTTTCTGTACTTGAGGAGCTCGGTAGAAGTTTCCAAACTATCATAGCCCACAAACTGATTTCCGCCTTCCTTAAGCACTATCCAATCTGCAGCATCTACTGCAGTGGCAGCACGGCTGCGATCTTTTTGTTTGACCATTTGTTCCTCAAATCCTTTTTCATCAACAGTCAACCCTTTCTCCCCTGCAATCAAACGAGTGAGGTCAATGGGAAACCCATAGGTATCGTACAACTCAAATGCAGCAGCTCCGGGAATAGTTCCAGCAGAAGCAGCAATCAATTCTTCAATTCTACGTAATCCCCTTTCAAGCGTACGCAAAAAAGCTTCTTCCTCTTCGCGGACTACGCGTCTAACAAAGTCCACCTCCTGTTGCAATTCGGGAAATACGTTTTCAAATTGTTTTGCCAACACAGGCACTAATTGTTCCAATAATGGTTGCTTGTAGCCCAGATAAGAATAATAATATCGAACCGCCCGACGCAGAATTCTGCGAATTACATAGCCAGCTCCGGTATTAGCAGGAAGCTGTCCATCTGCAATGGTAAAACTGATGGCACGAATATGATCGGCCAATACACGAAAAGCTACGGCTTCCCGAGTTGCTGAGCCGTCGTAATTTTTTCCGGTGATGGCGGCCACATGTTGTATGGTGCCGCTAAAAATATCCGTATCGTAATTGGAATCCTTTCCTTGTATCACACGTACCAATCTTTCCAATCCCATGCCCGTGTCCACGTGTGTAGAGGGTAAGGGCTCGAGGGTTCCATCTTTTTTTCTATTGTACTGGATAAATACATTATTCCAGATCTCGATTACCTGAGGATGGTCTTTATTGACTAGTTGTTCTCCGGGAATTTTCTTGCGTTCCTCCTCCGGCCTGCAATCCACATGTATTTCACTGCAAGGCCCACAGGGACCCGTATCTCCCATTTCCCAGAAATTATCTTTTTTCTTGCCGAACACTATTCGCTGGTCCGGTAAAATTTCTTTCCATTTTTTTAAGGCAATCGAAGAAGGGGGCAATCCTTCTTTCGCATCTCCTTCAAATACAGAAGCATATAATCTGTCCTTGGGAATTTTGTAAACTTCGGTCAGCAATTGCCAACTCCATTCAATTGCTTCCGATTTAAAATAATCACCAAAGCTCCAGTTTCCCAGCATTTCAAACATAGTGTGGTGATAGGTATCCACCCCCACTTCTTCCAGATCATTATGCTTTCCACTAACACGCAAACATTTTTGAGTGTCAACTGCTCTTGAGTAAGGAGCCTTTTTATTCCCCAGAAAATAGTCTTTGAATTGATTCATCCCTGCATTGGTAAACATGAGGGTAGGATCATTCTTTACCACAATAGGGGCCGAGGGTACAATGGCGTGTTCTTTAGCCTGAAAAAAGTCTAAAAAAGCCTGTCGGATTTCACCGGAAGTCATCATACGAGTAAATACTATATTTGTTTGCCTGCGAAGGGGACAAAGGTAAGATAATAAAGGAAGTTAGCTCCTGCATGAAAAAGGTCAAATACTACTACAACACCCATACGCTCCGCTATGAAAAAGCGGTGACCCCGATTCAAATAAAACTATTGCGTGTGTTTGGGTTTGTGGCAGCATCATTGGTTACCGCATCACTGATTGCTTATTTTGCTTTTCGATTTGTGGGTTCGCCCCGCGAAAAAATGCTGGAACTCCAAAATAAGGAGATGCGAGAGGATTATTACCAGCTTGTTGAAAAAGCAAATGTGCTGAACCAACAAATGAAAGAATTAGAGACCAGGGATAATGATATTTACCGCGCCATTTTTGAAGCCACTCCCATTCCCGATAGTGCAAGGGCTAAAAAAATTGAAACGGAGTTGGAAATTGCAAAGATCGAAAAGATCAGTAGCAAGCAATTAGCTGGCTCGGTTGCAGCCACATTGGATAATTTGGTTCAACGAATCCTTTCTCAAGAAAAATCCTATACAGAAGTGGACCAACTGGTAAAAGATAAGGAACGACTCCTGTCTCATACCCCCGCCATTCAACCGGTTAGCAATAAGAATTTAAAACGAATTGCCTCCGGATTTGGCTATCGCATTGACCCCATTTATAAAACTCCTCGCTTGCACCCCGGGTTAGATTTTACTGCTCCTCAAGGCACACCTATTTATGCAACGGCTAACGGGAAAGTGGAAGTGGCCGGAAATCTTGGAGATGGATATGGCAGACATGTGATCATTTCTCACGGTTATGGTTATAAAACTTTGTATGGTCATATGGTTCGTGTTAAAGCGCGGATAGGGCAAGCTGTTAAACGAGGTGAAGTAATTGGTTGGGTGGGTAGTACAGGAAAATCAACCGGACCCCATTGTCATTACGAGGTTATTAAAAATGGATCCCCCATAGATCCTATCTACTTTTTTTATAACGATCTTACCCCTGCACAATTTGATCGCATCTTAAAGCAGGCGGCAGCTTCTAACCAAAGCATGGATTAAACACGTTTTTTCCACAGAAGGCGTTTTAATTCACAAAAGACTTTGGCTTTGTTATCTTTACAAGAGTCTATGCAAAAGAAGTCGTTGACACAAATCAGTTTTGATTTTGAAGACCTTTCCGCAGTACCGGAAGAGGCCTCGGCTACCCATACCTCCACATCAACTACCAAAGAATCAGCCCCCGTCCATACCACCCCTCCCACCCAAGTTGAACAAATCATGGAAAGCGGCGTTGGGATAAGAACTATTCGAAAAAAGGAATTGAATACAGCTGGAAAAAGAGGAAGAAAATCCATGCGTGAAATGGCTTGCCGGATTGATCAGCTACAAGTGCCGGCGGATGAAGAGCTTTTCAAGAAACAATACTACACCATAGGTGAAGTGGCAAAGATGTTTCAGGAAAACCAGTCATTGATTCGTTATTGGGAATCTGAGTTTGATATTCTGCAGCCGAGGAAGAATAAAAAAGGAGATCGATATTTTCGTCCCATAGATGTAAAAAATCTGGTATTGATCTATGATCTGCTACGTCGCAGAAAATTTACTATTGATGGAGCGCGTGATTTTCTGAAAAAAAATAAAAAGGCCGAAGAAAAATTTGCCTTGATCCAATCCTTACAACAATTGCGCGCCTTTCTGGTAGAATTACGTTCCAATTTCTAGTCCACATGAAAAAATATGTTTTATTATTTTCCGCATTGCTTTTCTTTTTCGCAGTTCAGGCGCAAAATCGCTTTGATGTATTGGTAGAGCGTCCTAACGAAAAATCATTGGTAGGTCTCTTATCCAAAAATGTGTTGAGCAGTGACACTAGTTTTTCTTGGTACGTTGAAAATCACAAAAACTATCAGCCCCATACCCAGGGGCTTGCCACTATAAAAAATTATCGGGACTCCATTCAATTGCTTGCTTTTATGGGAACCTGGTGTGAAGACTCGCAGTTTATCATCCCACGCTTTTTTGCATTGACCGAACAGGCAGGCATAGACTCCAGCCGTATAGTATTATTTGGCGTAAATCGAAAAAAAGAAACCTGGGGAAATCTCGCTAAAACATTGGGCATTGAACTTGTTCCTACTTTGCTGGTGTTCAGAAACGGAAAAGAGATTGGCCGCGTAATTGAGTATGGAAAGTTCGGGCAGTTTGACCGGGAACTGGGGGAGATTATTCAGCAATCATTCGGTGGGCCACGCTAAATCCAGCGCGTGCGCTGCATGTAATAAGTCAAGGTTTACCGCTTCTCTGATTACATTAAACTCAGCCATAGGCAGAGCGGCTGTATAATATTCAATTTCCACAACAATTCGATTTAAACGAAGATCACTCAACAACACACTGCTTTGCTCCACCGCTTCACGTTGCAAAATGATGCGTGCTCTTTTCATAAATTCCTGGATCACATACGGGGTGTTGGCATTGGAAAATTCTAATTTCAATTCTGCCCGACGTTGTGTTCGCATTGAAAAATTATCGAGCACACTGTCTACCATTTGTTTATTGGGTACTGTTACAAATGTTTTTTGTTCTGTGCGAATACGCGTACTCCGCAATCCGATTTTTTCTACCGTGCCGGTTATAGCATTTACTTTTACCAGATCGCCGGCAGTAAAGGGTTTATCGAAGAAAATAATAAAGGAAGCAATTAAATTTTCTAAACTTTCTTTAAGTGCTAACGCAATAGCCGCACCCAAGATGCTCAATCCTGTCAACAAACTTCCAATGTTCAGGCCAAATGCAAAGCGAAGGATAACTAACCCGGAAAGCGTAATGAGTAAGACCTTGAAAAAATCTTTGAAAAATACAATCAATTGATTGTCCGACTGATCAGGAGTTTGTCCCGCACGCTGTTCCAATAAAATTGCAGCAAAATCTATCGCGCGAATAATCAACGAAGTAAAGGTTGAAATCAGCAATAGAGTACCCAAGCTGTTTAGCAGCTCCTTGCTATCAAACTTGTAGATAGAAAAATTAAGTTCAGGAGGAAAATTCAATCGATAAAGCATCACCACCGTAACCAGCACCAACACAAATTTCTCCAGTGGGCCAACCACCAATTCGTTGAATAATGGACGCTCTACTTTTTTTAACAAGTGACGCAGCCACCGAAATAGCAGGCCTGCAATGTAGTTGGAAATGGGGTGCCGCATGACCCATACAAAAGAAATCACAGCACATACCACCAGGTAATCTGCAATTCCATTGTTGCCATATTGTTGTTGCCAAATACTGTTCATAACAATAATTGCTGATTAAATATACCAAATAATATCGGCGAACTAATCAGCGATCGGGTCTTATAATAGCTGACTCTATTTTTTGATAAGCGTTCAAGGAAACCGATGTTCCTTCAAGTACAGCATAGGTGTTATAGCGTATCCAGTCTCCGAGATTAATATAACGAGCCTCTCTAGAAAGTGCAAGATCAACAACTGGCCAATCAATAGGGAGGTGACGGTGCCCGAAAATAAAATAATCAACGGGCTGGGCCTTTAACTGCTCTCTACAATAGTGGAGCAGCCATTCCTTGTCCGGACCCAGAAATTGTTCTTCACGATCAGCTATTTGTGCTCTACTCTTTTGGCTAAAATAGGAAGCAATCCCCAACCCTATTCGCGGCGGAAGCATTCCAAACAACCATTGACACAACGGGTTTCTAAAAATTAGTTTGAGTTTTTTGTACCCGCGATCACCTGGCCCTAGTCCATCGCCATGTCCCAAATGAATGCGTAAGCCATTTCGAATAATGGCAATGGGTTCATGATAAATTGTAAAATTCAATTCTTTCGAAAAATAATCTCGCACCCACATATCATGATTTCCCACAAAAAAATGCAGCGCTATTCCCTGATCACTCAACTCGGCCAACTTGCCCAATAAACGAGTATACCCTTTTGGAACCACTTCATTATACTCAAACCAAAAATCAAAAAGATCTCCCATCAAAAAGATTTCCGTAGCATCCTGCCTTGCCTCATCCAGAAATTTACAAATTGTCTTTTCTCGTTCAAGACTGCTTTGCGGGTCCGGAGCGCCTAGATGAAAATCAGAAAGAAAATAAATTTTTTGTGCGTCTGCCACAGCCAATATTTAATTACGCGAAGATTGAAAACTTTTTTGAATCTTAGGCCTCTACCAAAAACAGATAAACTTCTTTTGGACCATGAACCCCAACTACCAGCGTTTTTTCGATATCTGCAGTTCGGCTAGGTCCGGTGGCCAAGGAAACTAAGGAAGGATAATTCGGGCCGTACTTTTCACGGATCCCCTGGAATGCATCCTTGATATCATACACCAGTTGATCGACAAATGCAATACAGATATGTATGGGGGCATATACACTTGCCGTTCTTCCTTGTACTTGTGCACTACTCAATAAAATGGAACCTGTTCTGGCTACTAAAAACTCACAACCCGTAACCGCAACATTACATCCTGCCAAGTCTGTTTGTGTTAATCGCTCCTCCAGCGGCTCTCCCACTAGCTGAATTAATTTTTGATCGGCACAAAATATAGGAGCCCAATCTTGTTTCCTGACCAAGCTTCCAAATTGAAAGGCCAATTCCTGACGATTGATGCAGTAAATAAATTTTCCCTGTAATTGAACGAATTGCTCAGCAAACTCTACCTCCAGCTCCTGAGTGGGCCCGGGAAAAACAATTCCACCCTTTTCACTATTTGGAAATGGCATAGGGGTCTCGTGTGCCAGTGCTTTCCGGATGCGTTTAAGAATATTTTCCTTGGCAGGTAAGATATTCATGATCAATCTTTGCTCTCAGTAGTATTACTTTCTTGCTCGGTTGATGAGGTTGCAGTAGGAATGGATTCAGCAGTAGTTGTTTCTGCTGTAGCAAGAATCTTTTTTTCTTCAAAAGGACGCTTACCGATCAAGCCCTCCACATCGCTTTGAAACAACACTTCTTTTTCCAAGAGTGCATTAGCCAGTTTCTCTACTTCCTCCTTTTTACTAGTCAATAAACTTTTTGTGCGTTCGTAAGCGGCATCAATTAAATGACGCACTTCGTAGTCGATCAACTTAGCCGTATCGTCTGAATAGGGTTTTGTAAATGCACTCTCTTGCTGAGGATCGTAAAAGCTTACATTACCTACCTTTTGGTTCATCCCGTAAACCGTTACCATAGCATAAGCTGTACGAGTAATTTGTTGCAGGTCATTTTGCGCTCCGGTAGAAATCTTTCCAAAGAAAATTTCCTCACTGGCCCTGCCGCCCAATGTCATGCAGAGTTGATCATTGAGTTGATCGGTATTATAGAGATATTGCTCTTTGGGTGTATACTGCGCATAACCTAATGCAGCGGTACCTCGAGGAACAATGGTCACTTTCAAAAGTGGATAAGCATGCTCCAGGAACCATCCGCAAATAGCATGACCTGCTTCGTGATAAGCGATAATTTTTTTCTCTTCCGGAGAAATGATCTTTGTCTTTTTTTCTAAACCACCAATCACACGATCCACTGCGTCTTGAAAATCTTTCATGTCTACGGCTTCTTTGTTGTTGCGCGCTGCAATCAACGCAGCTTCATTGCAGACATTGGCAATATCCGCTCCCGCAAATCCAGGAGTTTGTTCTGCCAACTTATGGATATCCAGCGTTGTGGCAATTTTTATTGCCTTGAGATGCACTTTAAAAATATCCTCTCTTCCTTTCAGATCTGGTTTATCAATTGCTATCTGTCGATCAAAACGACCTGGGCGTAATAACGCACTATCTAATACATCCGGCCGGTTAGTGGCAGCCAAGACAATAATTCCGGTATCCGTACCAAAGCCATCCATCTCCACCAGCATTTGATTGAGCGTACTCTCCCGTTCGTCATTACTCATCATTGCATTCTTGCCGCGTGTACGACCAATGGCATCAATTTCATCTATGAAAATGATACAGGGGGCTTTTTCACGGGCCTGTTTGAAAAGATCTCGTACACGACTGGCACCAACTCCCACAAACATTTCTACAAAATCCGAGCCACTCAAACTAAAGAAGGGAACCTGTGCTTCACCTGCCATTGCTTTAGCCAATAATGTTTTTCCGGTACCGGGAGGTCCAACTAACAAGGCACCCTTTGGAATTTTACCTCCTAAATTGGTATACTTCTTAGGATTTTTTAGGAAGTCCACAATTTCCATGACCTCAACCTTGGCTTCATCCAAACCCGCCACATCGGCAAAAGTGATGTTCACTTTTGTTCCTTTGTCAAACAAAGTGGCTTTGGATTTACCGATACTAAAAATACCTCCACCGCCTGGTCCCCCTCCAGCGCCACCACTCATTTTACGCATCATCATCACCCAAATGGCCGCAAATAATAAAATGGGAAGGATCAACTGAATAGCGCCTCCAATCCAATCTCTTTCACTTTCTACTTCGTAGGGCACTTCAATTGCCGTATAGGGTACCTGATCGCGGGCTGCATTGTCTCTTTTTTCTCTGTAAAAATCATCCATGGATTTTTTAAATCCGTCGGCACCCGTAATCTTAAATGCCATATGAGGACCTTTGGGATTCACCTTACCGGCAGCTTCCTTAATTATTTTGGCATGTGCTTTTTGCCCGGTGGCATTGAGATGAACTTTTACCAACTTTCTGTTATCAATAATAGTGTAATGGTCCACCTGACCTTGTGCAACCATGTTCTTGAACTCAAGCTCATTTATCTTGGCCATATTTGGAGTCAAGGGGCCAGATAAGGAAGACCCAACCAAAAAGACTAGAATAATAGCATAAAGCCAATAAATATTGAATTGAGGGCCTTTTCGATTGGGAGTTCCCGGAGGTAAGTCTCCTTTTTTTCTATTTTCCTTGTTTGGTTCCATAAATTTTATTCTTCTATAACTATACTGCTACAAAGCAGATCTGCTTAATTGTTTATTTTTTTGATGCGCCAATCTCTGTGCAATCCGCATCACTCCACATGTCTTCCAGTTTGTAAAAACGGCGTAATTCCGGAGTAATTACATGCACCACCACATTCACATAGTCAATCAACACCCATTGCATTTGCTTTTGCCCCTCCTGCCGATAGGGCTTTTCAGCGCATCGGTCCTGCAGCTCATCCATTACATAATCAGCAATGGCCCTGATTTGAGGGTGATTGCCTGCTTCGCAAATAATAAAGAAGTCCGCAACAGCCTCATTGATCTTCCGCAGGTCTAACAAAACAATTTTCTCGCCCTTTTTAGCTTCAATGGCAGCAATGATGGTTTTGATGATCTTGGAGCTCTTGGTGAGACGTTTGACCCCTTTTTTCCCAGCAGAGGATCCCTTTGTCCTTCCCCCGGCTAGTAATGCCAGTTGTTCCAACTATTCGATTGCTTTAGTTTCGTATTTCCTTTAACCTTGCAAAAATACATAATTAATTGTCACCTCTTCCATACCCCTTAGGTACCCCTTTTGTAAACCTTCCTTCGGTGGACAGCACCAATGAGGAGGCTCGTCGATATATTTTATCAGGAAAAGCAAGTCCCGGACTGGCTATTTTCACTGCGGATCAGCAAAGCGGAAAGGGCCAACGTGGAAAAAATTGGCAGGGAGAAAAAGACCAGGGCATTGCATTAAGCCTTCTTATTAAACCTGTTTTTTTAACGATTCAGCAACAATTTCTACTCAGTGCGCTGATTGCCCTTGGAACCCGGGCCTGGTTGGCAACGCATGTAAACACCGACCAATTTCGTATTAAATGGCCTAATGATCTATACTGGAATAATCAGAAAATCGGAGGTATTCTAATTGAAAATATGGTAAGCAGTGGCGGAGAATGGAGCTGGGCTATTACCGGCATTGGGATCAACCTCAATCAAGAACAGTTTTCCAGCAACTTGCCAAATCCCGTTTCGCTGTTTCAACTCATTGGAAAAAAATCAGCACCGGCAACTGCTGCAGAAAGTTTGTGCGCATCGCTCTCGGATTACTTGCAAAAAGCAATAACCTGGAGTCCAGATACAATTTTAGAGCAATACCAACAGTTTCTTTACTGCCGAGGCCAACTTTGTAGTTTTTCAAGGGCAGGCACCAGCTTTCAAGCCATTCCGCTTGGCGTTAACGCTAATGGCGAATTATTACTTGACAGAATTGAACAACCCATACAACATGGTCAGTTGGAATGGAGGATCAAATCCGGCTAGACTATAGTAACACGCACGCTATTGTTTCTTTTTTTTACCGAATTTTCTTTGGCTTGATTTTTTTACAGGAGGTTTGTAAGGACCTCTCTTGATCCACCAGACTTTGGTAGTGCTATTCCCGACCAGATCCTCCACGGTTACTTTTAGCTTATGTACTCCGTAAGGGCAACGTTCATCAAACCGATAAATCCAGTTGCGCCCCTTGTCATTAGTAAATCGTATCCAACTATCATTTAGTTCAGCGCGGAAATAGTTAATGGGACTTAAATTATCAGTAGGAGTAAAAATCAATCGCGAAGCGGCACTTACATCAATAGTATCTCCTTTACCAGCCAGTGTAATCTGCGGAGGGATGGTGTCTACAAATGCCTGGAAATAACCAAAGTCGTCAAATTCTGCAGTTGCCCATTGGTTCTCAAAATTTGCTTTTTTTACTTTCTTAATTGCCCCATAAGTTCGTTGCACCACTACTTTATTTCTAAGGCTTTGGGGAATTTCACGTTCAGGTTTTAATCTAACCGTAAAATTGAGATGAACCGGAGTGTTTGGGTCATTCAGCTGATATCGTGCAGTTATAGCTCCAGGCAAAATTGGAAATAGGTCCCGACGATAATAAATGGGAAGACTATCATAAAGTCCCATGGCAGGGAAATCAATCTGAAAATCAGGCTTCCGAATTAATACCGGGTTACCGGGAACAAAATGAGTAGGTTCCTTACCTGGTAATTTAGCCGGATTGGCGGCCGGGCCCAACCAGGGATTGGTAGTTTTTAATAAAAACTGAAGTACTGATTTGTTTTGGTATGGATCGGTAACAATAATTGCAACTTGATGAGGTAAAGTATCTGTTAATCTAATTACTCCGTTGGATTGATAAGGATGGTATGCAACGCCTCCTTCTCCCGGCAACATGGAAAGATGCTGATAAAAAGCGCCCCCAGCTTTTTTATGCCCGTAATCAATATGCGCATTGATATACCCTGTTTGTTCATAGTTGAGACTATCCAAAATAAAAGACAACATTGTTTGCCCATCTACTTCAAGGGTTGCAGCATAAATGCCATTAGGATTTGACGAACCGCTAACCTGATCTATAGCTTGAATGGCCAATCCAATTTGATTGAGTGAAGTGATGAGCGTTCCTGCATTGGCCAATGTATAACCCGTAGCTGTTTTTTTTATGGGAACTATCTTGGGAGATTGTCCATTGATGGAGCGGCCTCTGTCATATACTGCCAGTCCTTTGATTACCGGAGGAACTTTGTCCTCCAATGGAAAACCAAATAGCAGTGGGTTTAAACGACGCTCCGTTTGAGTATCCATTATTTCAAAATGCAAGTGTGGCCCAGCTGATCCACCGGTATTTCCACTATATCCTATGTGCGTTCCCTTGGATACCGGAAATTGGTTTGCAGAAAATTTTAGTTCAATGGCCCAGGATTCCTGTTGATATTGTTGGTTGGTTACATAGGCTTCCAACTCCGGAGCAAAATCATTCAGATGCGCATATAATGTAGACAGACCATTGGGATGATTGACGATGATAAAACGGCCAAAACTGAGCGGCCTTACCCCTACTGCAGCAATATAACCGCCAGCTGCCGCATATACGGGCAGGTTCTCCTTGGCATTTGTACGAATATCTAAACCCATGTGCCAGTGATGAGTACGAAGCTCTCCAAAGTTGGCAGTAAGCTCCATGGGAATACCCATGGGATTTCTAAAATAACCTCTTGGGATTTGAGGGGGCTGAGCAAGAGTGATAAAAAAAGCAGGAAAAAGAAAAGAAAAAAGTAGTAGTTTTTTTTGCATGCGTAAAGGTAAGGTCCCAGCCAAGAAATTTATGACAGGAACACTCTTCACAACCCTTGATTTCCCTTAGCTTTACACAATTTGTTTTTTTTAAAATGCCTAAAGACACCTCCATACGATCCGTCCTGATTATTGGCTCCGGGCCCATCATTATTGGTCAAGCCTGTGAGTTTGATTATTCTGGTACGCAAGCCGCCCGTTCTCTCCGCGAGGAGGGCATTAAAGTAATACTGATCAACAGTAATCCGGCCACCATTATGACAGACCCCATGATGGCAGACAGGGTATATCTGTTACCCCTAACGGTTGAGAGTATTGAAAAGATTTTACAGGAGAATGAAATTGATGCTGTGCTGCCCACCATGGGAGGACAAACCGCATTGAATTTAGCTAAGGAAGCAGAGGAATTGGGAATTTGGAAACAATATAATGTTCGTTTGATAGGTGTAGATATAAAAGCCATTGATAAAGCAGAGGATCGAGAAAAGTTCAGGCAATGGATGATTCAGTTGGGAGTGCAAGTGGCCACCGCAAAAACAGCAAATTCATTTTTAGAAGGAAAGGAATTTGCCCAGGAAATTGGATTTCCGCTGGTCATCCGTCCTTCGTTTACACTGGGAGGTACAGGTGGCGGATTTGTGCATGATAAAAATGATTTGGACGAAGCGCTTAATAGAGGTTTACAAGCCTCTCCGATTCACGAGGTGTTGGTAGAGCAAGCCGTATTAGGGTGGAAAGAATTTGAATTAGAGTTACTGCGCGATGCGGCCAACAACGTTTGTATTATTTGTACAGTAGAAAATTTTGATCCGATGGGGGTTCACACCGGCGATTCCATTACGGTGGCTCCCGCTATGACACTCAGCGATACGGCCATGCAGCTGATGCGCAACACAGCTATACGGATGATGCGCGATCTGGGAAATTTTTCCGGAGGATGCAATGTACAGTTCGCCCTTAATCCAGATACAGAGGAGATCATTGCCATTGAGATCAACCCACGTGTAAGCCGTTCTTCTGCCTTAGCCAGTAAAGCAACGGGCTACCCCATTGCTAAAATTGCAACAAAATTGGCCATTGGTTATCGTTTGGACGAACTGGAGAATCAAATTACAAAAACCACTTCTGCCTATTTTGAACCAACACTGGATTATGTAATTGTAAAAATTCCGCGTTGGAACTTTGATAAATTCAAGGGCGCCAATGATACATTGGGACTGCAGATGAAAAGTGTGGGGGAAGTAATGGCTATTGGACGCAGTTTCACTGAGGCCATTCAAAAAGCTTGTCAGAGTTTGGAGAATAATGCCGTGGGGCTTGGTTATTATGGTAAGAGTTTAATGCACGCCGAAGAGTTGCTGGACTATATCAAAACACCAAAATGGGATCGCTTGTTTCGCATTAAAGATGCCTTGCAAGCTGGAATTTCTGTAAGCTCCATTTCCAAAGCTACCAATGGCATTGATCGTTGGTTCTTATATGAGATTCAAAAAATTGTCAACCTTGAAAAAGAGTTGGCCAAGTATAGTTTGGACGAACTCCCGCTTTCCTTATTGGAGGAAGCAAAAGTGGAAGGATTTAGTGACGAACAAATTGCACGTATTGTTCGTAATGGCGATGAGGATGCAGTCTATGAAAAAAGAAAGAAGGCCGGTATCACACGTGTATATAAGATGGTGGACACTTGTGCTGCTGAGTTTGAAGCAAAGACTCCTTATTTCTATTCTACTTTTGAAAAAGGAAATCACTCGGAAAGTGTGGTTTCTGATAAGAAAAAGATCATTGTACTTGGATCCGGTCCCAATAGAATTGGGCAGGGAATTGAATTTGACTACTGCTGTGTGCATGGTTTATTAGCCATCAAAGAGGCCGGGTTTGAAGCGATCATGGTCAACTGCAATCCCGAAACAGTATCCACGGACTTTGACATGGCGGATAAATTATATTTTGAACCGGTTTATTGGGAACATCTCTGGGAAATTGTTGAACATGAAAAACCCGAAGGTGTTATTGTACAGCTGGGAGGACAAACCGCATTGAAACTGGCCGAACGATTACATCAACGAGGTATCAAAATAATCGGCACCTCCTTTGACAGTTTGGATATTGCGGAAGACCGAGGCCGATTCAGCGATATGCTTAAGGAACTTGGTGTTCCTTATCCTGAATATGGCACAGCCTGGAATGTAGATGAGGCCGTTACAGTGGCTAATAAGGTAGGATATCCGGTTTTGGTTCGTCCTTCATATGTACTAGGCGGACAACGCATGCGGATTGTGATCAATGACGAAGAAGTGGAGAAAGCCGTTGTGAGTTTGCTCAAACACATTCCTGGAAATAAAATTTTGATCGATCATTTTCTGGATCGGTGTCAAGAAGCAGAGATCGATGCCATTTTTGATGGCACTGATTTTCATGTGATGGGCGTGATGGAGCATATTGAGCCAGCCGGCATTCATTCAGGTGATAGCAATGCTGTGCTGCCTGCTTTCAATCTTTCTCCATTGCTTGTGCAAAAGATGGAAGAATACGCAGAGAAAATTGCCCGTTCTTTAAAAATTCAAGGACTGATCAATATTCAATTTGCCATCAAAGACGGAAAAGTATATGTGATTGAAGCAAATCCACGTGCCTCTAGAACCACACCGTTTATTGCCAAAGCGTACCAGATTCCTTATTTGAATGTGGCTACCAAGGTAATGTTGGGAACACATAAATTAAAAGATTTCAAGTTTGAGAAAAAACTCAAAGGCTTTGCCATCAAAGAACCGGTATTTAGCTTCAATAAATTCCCTGGCGTTAACAAAGAGCTGGGCCCTGAAATGAAATCAACCGGTGAGGCCATTCGTTTTATCGAAGATTTACGTGATCCCTACTTCCGTCAGCTATACAAGGATAGAAGCATGTATCTGAGTAAATAAGTTTTACCTCTTGCTTTGATCAAGTAAGGTTATTATACTGGCAGCGTGTTACAAGCGCTGCTTTTTTTTATTAATCGTACTCCCTTTTTCTTTCCTTTCCTGGGACTTTTTTTGGGCATATTGATAGCAGAGTATCTGCCCCTTACGCCTATAACTAAAATACTGCCAGCAAGTGCAGGCCTTTTGTTGTTTGCCTTATTTTTTTTCCTTCCCTTCAAAAAAAAATATCAATGGCAACAGTTACTTCCCATTGCCTATCTGTTGTTTTTCATCACCACCGGACAGCTTTTATTGATCCAAAAGGATATTCATCAACAAAAAAACTGGATCGGAAAATTTAACCTTGCATTTCCGGCATCTGCATTGGAGGTAATTGTTGAAACCACCCCTGTTGAAAAATTACAGGCAACGCAAGTAGTGGCTAAGGTGCTGGCATTACATAGAGGAAAAACATCGCAGCCAGCAGCGGGTAAAATTTTACTTACCAGTTATCAAAAAGAAGTAATGGCGCCATTGTTTCCCGGAAATAAGCTCTTATTGCTTAAAACGCCAACGTTGATTGTACATGCAGGTAATCCAGGCGAACGAAATTGGGCAACATATTTTGCTCGTCAGCAAATCACCCATCGATGCACGGTTAAAACCGAGGATGTGCTGCTTCTTGATAGAAGAGCCAGTAACTACGCATTTACCCGATGGCTTGCCAAGCTTCAACAAAAAATAGTGTTATTGCTTGATTCAACCATTCAGGATCCTCAATCTGCAGGATTAGCTGCCGCATTGTTGATTGGTTATAGACAACATTTGGATCCCATATTGCAAGAAAGTTATAGCAAAACAGGTGTGGTGCATATCATTGCTATCTCGGGCATGCACCTAGCTTTACTGGGATGGTTGCTACAATTTTTTGTAGGACCATTTGAAAAAAATAAAATAGGTCGCTGGCTTTCTCAGTTGTTGGTTATCCCAATTATTTGGCTATTTACCTTACTGGCTGGGGCTTCACCTTCGGTACTACGAGCAGCCCTGGCCTTTACCATTGTATCCATTGGAAAAATGATTGGACGTAAACCCTCGTCGCTAAATACGTTGGCGGCGGCAGGTTTTTTATTGTTAGTGATTCAACCCTATTGGCTTTGGGATCTGGGTTTTCAATTGTCTTTTGTTGCTGTATTAAGCATACTGCTTTTTGCAAAACCAATTCAGGATACGCTACCTACCCCATATTCTTTACTAAAACTCCTGACCACGCTTATAAGCGTAACGTTAGCTGCGCAAATACTGACCACTCCTTTTACGTTGTTTTATTTTCAGCAATTCCCGCTTGGATTTTTATTGAGTAATCTGATAGCTGTGCCACTATCCAGTTATATTCTTTATGTGTTGGTTTTTTTATTGATCACTGCTAATATTCCTTTCCTCAATAAGGCTATAGGGATACTTGCAGAAAAATTAATCCTGTGGATGAATCAATACATTCAATCCATCAGTGAAGTGCCCGGTATTCAATTAGACAAATTGCATTGGACCTGGGGAGAGGCTGTTTTGCTACTGGGCATCCTTTGCGCGGGAGCCGGATGGTTATTATTGAAAAGCAAGTCCGGCGCAATTATTGCTGGTTGTCTGAGTTGTTTTTTGATAGTCATACAATGTGGAGACATTCTTTTTCATCAACAACAAGAAGCTGTTGTGATCTACCAATCAAAAACTGGCTCTATGCTCAGTTGGATCAAAGGAAATCATGCCTTACATCTACTGGACAGTACCGTCCGTACAAGAGAAAGGAAAAAAAATGGGTTGCTCCTGGCCAGTAATCAGTTCTATCGGATTCAACAACAAATAGATACGCTGTTAACCCCCTATTTTCAAATTGGAGAATGGACAGTTATAGTGCCCCATCGAAAATTTAAACCGCCTATTTCCACTACAGCAAGAACCAATACCATTCTACTTGTAACAAAGTCTGCCCCTTATGATGGAGAAAGCTGGATACAACACAATACTATATCAATGGCCATACTGGATGGGACCCTTGGTGCAAAAACCCGCGAAAATTGGAAAAAATTACTGCTGCTTCATAGCATTCCTGTTCATGATATGTTAATCAATGGCGCTTTTGTATACTCCCCACCTTCAAGTACATTTGCTCTTCTTTCAACGCTCCATACTCCATGAATAAAACAATCCGCACTGCCCTAATTTCAGTTTTTTACAAAGTCGGGCTGGAACCTTTAATTCGCCTATTGCATCAACAAGGAGTAACCATTTACTCCACCGGCGGAACGCAAACTTTTATTGAATCGTTGGGTGTATCGGTTGTACCTGTTGAACAACTAACAGGATATCCCTCTATTTTAGGAGGACGAGTTAAAACCTTACACCCTTCTGTTTTTGGAGGGATCTTAGGCAAGCGGGAAGACCAAACACATGTGCGGGAAATGGAGCAGTATCATATCCCTTCATTAGACCTGGTGATTGTGGATCTTTATCCATTTGAAGAAACCGTAGCCTCAACTAACGATCAAAAAGCCATTATTGAAAAAATTGATATTGGTGGACCCTCGATGATTCGTGCTGCAGCAAAAAATTTTAATAGTGTAGCTGTTGTTGCTGCAAAAACTGAATATGCTCCACTGGTAGAACTACTCACCCAACAACAAGGCGCCACCACATTGGAGCAGCGAAAAGAACTTGCTGCCAAAGCCTTCCAGGTGGTTGCTCGTTATGATGTGGCCATTGCAAAATATTTTGACCCGACTGCAACATTGCAATTTGTAGAAGCCGCTGGCAATCCGCGTTCTTTACGCTATGGCGAAAACCCTCACCAAACAGCCACCTTCTATGGAGATCTAACTACATTATTTACTCAACAAGGCGGTAAAGAGCTTTCCTATAATAATCTGGTGGATGTAGACGCAGCGCTGCAACTCATGCACGAGTTTGATGCCCCCACATTTGCAATTATCAAACACACTAATGTATGTGGTGTTGCACAACGATCCACGGTAAAAGAAAGTTGGGACGCTGCATTAGCAGGGGATCCTGAGAGTGCTTTCGGGGGTGTGTTAATTACCAATAAAACCATCGACACAGAAACGGCAGCAGCAATCAACGCTATTTTCTTTGAAGTATTAATTGCCCCTGAATTTGATTCGGAAGCCCTGGCGCTTTTACAAAGTAAAAAGAATCGAATTTTACTGCAACAAAAACAACAATTGTCAGCGCCACTTACTTTCAAAGGCGTATTGGGTGGTGTGCTTACTCAAGGTTCAGACCAAGGCAACGCCGCAACCTGGAATGAAGCAGGCGGACGCCATTGCAGCGATGTAGAAAAAGCGGATCTGTTATTTGCCAATATCGTTTGTAAACATTTAAAGTCAAACGCCATTGCTTTGGTAAAAAATAAACAATTGATCGGAAAGGGATGTGGACAGACCAGTCGAATTGATTCCTTAAGACAGGCTGTTGAAAAAGCCAAACAGTTTAGCGCTGATTTAAATGGTGCCGTTATGGCCAGTGATGCTTTTTTCCCATTTAATGATTGCGTAAAAATGGGACACGAAGCGGGTATTACCGCATTTATTCAACCCGGAGGCTCCATTCGAGATCAGGACTCTATTGATTATTGTAAACAAAACGGACTAGCCATGGTCATTACCGGGCTTCGTCACTTCAAACACTGATGAAACGGTTTGATTTTAATCGGCTATTCCTTCAATCCCCTGCGGAAAAATTAAGGAGGTTGGCCGAATTCAACCCTTTTACTCTTCACAAAAAAGGAACACGAACCAAGGCCATTTTTGCTTTGGCAGCCGTTTGCATCTTGTGGGGAACAACCTGGGTGGCTTCAAAAGAAGGTGTTAGGCATATACCTGCCTTGCAAATGGCCGGACTAAGACAATTGATTGCAGGAATACTTTTTGTCACTTATTTTTTAATCATCAAAGCTCCCTTCCCAAAAGGAAAAGAGTGGTCTCCAATTTTTTTATTGGCTCTTTTAAATTTTGCGCTGAGCAATGGGCTAAGTACTTGGGGCATTAAATATATTTCGGCTGGACTGGCCGCAATCATGGGAGCCATCTTTCCCATTTGGTTGGTGGTGATTGGGTTATTTACTTCCAATGAGAGATTACCGCGTAAAGCTATTACAGGTCTGTTGATAGGGTTTGCCGGTGTTTGTATCATTTTTTATGATCATCTGCAGGATTTTCTGGATCCTTCATTTCGGTTTGGCATTCTGCTTTCTTTATTAGCTACCTGGAGTTGGGCATTTGCTACACTTTACACCAAACAACAAGCAGCTCACTTCAATCCGTATTTCAGCATGGGAATTCAGATGTTGCTTTCAGGTACTGTGCTTACTGCTGGCACTTACTTTACTGGCTTTTCCATTTCACTCGAATCCATCCCTTGGCAATCCTGGGCTGTAATAGGATTCATGGTGTTAATGGGATCTATTTTTGCTTTCTTGTGTTACCTCTATGCGCTGCAACATTTACCAACGGAACAGGTTTCCATTTACGCTTATATTAATCCGGTGGTAGCACTTTTATTGGGAACCTGGTTATTTGACGAAAAGATCTCCTTCTTCATTTTACTTGGCGGCGCTATTGCGCTACTGGGCGTATGGCTGGTTAATCAAGCTTTTAAAAATACCACCAGTGTAGAGCAACCCGAAACAGAAGGGATGTAAGATTTATTGATCGCCGTATTTATCTCGCCATTGTTGATTGAACGATCGGTCCGGAAATAAGAGTGGCCCTCGATGAGCTGTCCAGGCAGTGAATACTTTATTGACAAACCAGTTTTTCATTTTCCCATTTACCAAATTCATAGCTGGGCGGAATAACATGGCTTTCTTCCAGACTTGCCAGACTGCTTTTTCTTTCCAGTTATTCTTTTTTTCACGAACGGATTGATTTCTGTTTTCCAGTAATAATTCGTGGAGATTAATTTTAACGGCACAAACAGCAGTGCAGTTGCCACAGAGCGAAGAAGCGTAACTAAGGTGTTTATACTCCGCCATTCCTTGCAAGTGGGGTGTAATCACAGATCCAATCGGACCACTATAGGTAACGCCATAAGCATGCCCACCAATGTTCTTATAAACCGGACAAGCATTCAAACAAGCCCCGCACCGAATACAGTATAAACTTTCACGTTGTTTTTCGTCGGCTAAAATAGTGGTACGGCCATTATCCAATAAAATCACAATCATTTCTTTTGGGCCATCAGTTTCCTGTGGCTGGCGAGGACCCGTTATTAAAGAATTATAAACCGTAACACGTTGTCCTGTTCCATAAGTAGCCAGTAAGGGCCAAAAAAGTTGAAGATCACTCCAGGAGGAAATCACTTTTTCGATTCCTACCACTACAATATGCGTGGAGGGCCACGCACAACTCAAGCGCGCATTGCCTTCGTTTTCTGTAACAGCTATTCCTCCCATATCTGCTACAATAAAGTTTCCACCGGTCAATCCCACTTCAGCCTGCACATATTTATTACGAAGTACTTCTCTTGCTTTCAAAGTTAATTGCTCGGGAGTGGCTTTGGAGTCCGTTCCTAGTTTTTGAGCAAAAAGTTTAGCTACATCTTCTTTGCTTTTATGCATGGCAGGTGTAACAATATGGTAAGGAGGTTCGCCATCTAATTGCTGAATGTATTCCCCCAGATCTGTTTCTACACTCTCCACGCCAATGGAAGTCAGATAATCGTTGAGATGAATCTCTTCGGTTACCATGCTTTTGCTTTTTACCAGTGTCTTGCAATTTTTTTCCCGACAAATTTTTCCTATGGCTTCCTGTGCTTGCGCAGCATCTTCGGCCCAAATCACTTTTGCTCCACGTGCCGTGATAATAGATTCAAAAAGTTCCAACTGTTTATCAAGAGCGGCAATAGCTTTCCATTTTGCATTCTTTGCTTTTTCACGAGCCAGTTCAACATTCATGAATTGTTGCTTCCCCTTTGGCACAGCGGCGTTGTACTTGCCAATATTAAAATTGATTTTACGGCGATGCTCCCGATCAGCAGCCTTGATTGTGCTACTGGCTATAAATTGTTCCTGAATCTCTTTCGCCTCCATATTATTGCTGCAGTTCCCTCGAAGATAAACTACTCTTTTAGTTTCCACTCCCCTTTTGCTATGGTATCCAGGGCTTCCCAAAACGGCAAGCCCCATTTACGAACAATGGGTTCTTTTAAAAATTGGTAAACAGGTACTCTTAATTTCTTGCCCAATTGACAGGCTGGCAAACATACTTTTGGTCGGGGATCATAATTGATCCGTTCCGTATTGGCATATTCACTCCCTTCGGCTATGATTGGATACAAGTGGCAACTAATGGGCTTTTTCCAATCTATTTTTTTCTCGATATAGGCATTTTCAAAAGCGCAATGGATGGGTCCGTTTTTTTCGCGTAAACCATACACACAAATTTCCTTATCGCTGGGTAAGGTAGGAGTAACCCAACCAAATTCTTCGTGCCAAACATACTTTCCATTTTTTTCAACTTCCTTTATGGCCTCCTTAGTTAAATAAGGTTTTATTATTTCATACACAGATTCGATGATGATTTTTTCGGCTTCCTCCAGTGGTGCTCCGGCATCGCCGTCCTCACAACAAGCTCCTTTGCATTTGGTCAGATCACATACAAATTGTTTCTCCAGCACATCGTCGCTGATAATTTTATTGTCTACGAGTATCATGTTTATTTTTTATTGTCTGCATTTCTCCACCTGAGCGTTTGAATTAAATGCAGCAAATCTTCTTTTAAAAAATTATTCACTACCCCCAATGAATCCGCATTGGGTGTTGCATCAAAATACAGCGCCCCCCGTAAAAAATGTTGTGTAGAATCCGTTATAAAAAATTGATTGGCCGTGGCGGTATTTCCTCCTAAATCAAAATAAATTCCCTCAATGCCCGCAGGTGTTTGAAATACACTGTCTTTAATTCCGGTAGCAATGTTGATGTGTTGACGGTAGGCCATTCTAAACCCATCTTCCACTAAAGAATCAAGTTTATTCTTGCTATCGATGGGTTTGTAGCTAATATGAATTCTTCCGGCAAAACGAGGAAATTCAATATTGATCCACCAATCCTCTGCCTGATCCTGAAAAAATGTAGAATCTTTTTTTATTTGTGCATATACCGGGTATTCAAATGTATAAGGATATCCGGGCTGATCAAAGTGCTGATACTGTTTGGCAGGAAATTCAATGGCAAAATAGCCTCGCTTTTTCCCTACCGTATAAGGGCTGTTACAGCTACTGATAGCCGCAATCGTAAATAAAAAAAATCCTATGTAGTTTATCAGGCGCATTTTTTCAAGAGGGATAATGAATAGATACCTGAACACGTTGAATTCTATTGTGCTCCAATTCCACTACTTTAAATTCAAAATCTCCAAATACAATTACTTGATCTTTTGCAGGCAGCGCGCCTACTCGTTCCAATAATAACCCGGCCAAAGAATCACTATTACCTTTTACTGCTTCAAAAGTGTCTATAGGAACAGCTAGCGCCCTGCACAAATCAGTTAGCAGGGTTTTGCCTTCGAATAGAAAAGTGTGCTCATCTAGTTGTTGTCCGGTGACTTCCTCCTCATCATACTCATCGCGGATATCCCCGATTACTTCTTCCAAAATATCCTCCATCGTAACTATTCCACTGGTTCCTCCAAACTCATCTACCACTATCGCAAAATGAATCCGTCGCTGCTGAAATGTTTTTAGCAGGTCCTCAATAAGCTTGGGCTCCGGAACAAAATACGGAGCACGTAATAATTGATGCCAATCAAAATTAGCGGCAGCATCCAGATGAGGAAGTAAGTCTTTTGTGTTAAGTATCCCTACTACTTCATCTAAACTCCCCTTATACACAGGCAATCTTGAATAATGTAATTCTTGAACACGTTGTAACAACTCAGCAAAAGAAAGTTTATAGTCAACACCGGAAACATCCATCCTACTTCGCATGATTTGTTTAACGGCAATATCACCAAACTTAACCACGCCCCTCATGATATTTTTCTCCGCCGGAGTTGCCTCTTCATCAGATTTAAATTCAATAGCCTCGTCTAATTCTTGTTTGCTGATTTCCTGCAATCGGTTTGCACCGGTGGCTCTGGCTATTTGATCGGCCAGCTTTACTATCCAATTGCTAAATCCGTATAACATGACGTTTAGCCCCCCCGCCACAAAGGACCAATCGTGGGCAAAGCGAAGGTTGTGTTGCGTACCCCAGATCTTTGGAAGAATTCTAGCTGTAAAAAAAACTAAAAAAACAAGTAGTAAAATTCGAACCAGAACAGCCAGCCATCCCGAAGGAAACAAGGGTAGTAAGAGATAGTTGGCCAATAAGATGCTGCAAATATTAACAAAGGTTCCTGACATGAGTAGTGTGGCGTAGAGCTGTTTGGGCGCAGCCAGCAATTGCACTATTCGTCTAGCGGACTCATGTTGTTTGGTCTTAAGAATATCAATATCTTTTTGAGAAAGAGAAAATAGCGCTGCTTCGTTGCCGGCAATCACAAAGGATAAAACCAGCAGTAGCACCAATAGTACAACCAGGAAAGTAACTCCCTGTGGCACTACAGCCAGGACGTTGAGCAATAAATGGGGAACAAATAGTGGCCCGTATGACGGAGGCTCCAAGCGGATTGTTTTTGATTAACGCGTTACAAATTTATTGAATTTACCGCGTATGCTTAGAATAGAATTGTTTGAGTGGCAGTAGCGTATAAATATTGATTGATCAACTGTGGAAAGGCCTGAGATTTCAATCCGTCAGTACGCTGCCATTTCCATTCTTTGTCCAGTGCAGGTTTTTTTTGTAATCGGATACGAATAAACTGCCCGGCAATAAGCTGATGAGACAATGTTTGTCGATAAAGTGCCGAAACAGATTCAACAACATAAGCGTTGGGTAGAAGCAGTTTGCTTTTTTCTGCCAGCTTCAATACTGCTTTTATGGAGGTTTCTTTATCCCTTTCCAACATCGGAAATGTAGCCAGCCCCTGCCAAATATCTTTTTCAGTACGAACTTTTACAGGCAGTTGACCCCGATAGGAAGGCAGTAGAAAATAAAACCAACGTTTCTTTAGCACTATCTTTTTCTGCTTAACGGGCAGTTGGTTAACTTTTTTTTCCAGAAAAGCAATGCAGGTTTTTTTAAATGGGCAGCTCAGACAACTGGGTGTTCGCGGCTTACAAATAGTAGCTCCAAAATCCATGATTGCCTGATTATAAGTAGCAGGTTTTTCCCGGTCCATCACGGAATTAGCCAATTCAGTAAATTTCTTTTTGCCTTCAGTTGAGTCTATAGGAAGTTCAATGCCAAAAACTCTGGCCAGCACTCGAAATACATTTCCGTCCACCACAGCATGAGGCAGGTCAAAAGCAAAAGATGCAATGGCCGCTGCTGTGTAAGGGCCCACCCCCTTTAGAGACTTTAGCTCTTCAAAAGAATTAGGAAAGGCCCCTTTCTTTTTTTCAGCAATAAATCGAGCCGTTTCCAACAAATTTCTGCATCTGGAATAGTAACCTAACCCCTCCCAAATCTTAAACACTTGATTATCATCAGCTTTTGCAAGCTTTTTAACTGTCGGAAAGGCTTTTAGCATCCGTTGATAATACTCCAACCCTTGCTCCACCCTCGTTTGCTGTAAAATGATCTCGCTGAGCCAGATTCTGTAGGGGTCTTTTTCTCCCTTCCAGGGCATTTTTCGATGGTTTTTTGTCAAATTCCATGCAAAAAGGGCGGAAGAAAAGGAGTTTTTAGACTTTTTGAGGGGCATTTCACGATAAAGCTAAAAAAAAATACACCTATTTATTTGATAATCACAATATTTTAACTTAAATTGGCAGTATAAACCCAAAACACGCATCATGAGAAAGGCCGACCTTGTAAATCAGATCGCGGAAAAAACTGGCATACCTAAGGTGGATGTACTTGTGGCTCTTGAAACCATGTTTAAGGAAGTCAAAGACACACTTGCCGGTGGCGAAAACATTTATATCAGGGGATTCGGTAGTTTCATCACAAAGAAGCGGGCCGCGAAAATTGGCCGAAATATCAAGAAAAATGTAGCCGTTCACATTCCAGAACATTACATTCCCGCCTTTAAGCCTGCAAAAGAATTTGTTGCTGAGGTGAAGAAACTGAAAGAGCCCAAACCCGACACTGGACCTGGTGAAGACAATTAAGCGATCAATCCGGTAACTTTGCCCGGAAAATTTAGATCGTGAAAAAACCCCAATTGATATTGGCGGGCATTGGCATGTCCCTGGTAGTTATTCTTTTTGTTTTTGGTCGCTTTGTTCCTGAAAAAGAAAAAGTTAGCAAACCCACTATAGCAGCTTCAGCAGCTCCCAACTCTTTTTCTATTGACTCTGCTCGTAGTTCTGCAGAAAAAACCATCTCAGACCAATTTAATTTAGAACTCAAAAATCTGGAGCAAAAGCTAAGTTCAGCCTCTACTCCTGCCGCACAACTTGCTGCCTATCATCAACTTGCTCATTTTTGGTCAGAAAAGACTAAGTTTTTTGAACTCTATGCTTGGAACGAAGCTCTTGCTGCAAGATTGGAAAATTCCGAAAAAAGCCTCACCTTCGCAGCCCGTTTGTTCCTGGATAACCTGCAAGAGGACCCAGATGGCCCACGACGCCAATGGAAAGCTTTGCAAGCCAAGGACCTATACGAGCGCTCTTTGAAGATCAATCCCAATAACGATTCCACCAAAGTTGGACTAGGTGCTTGCTATTTGTTTGGCAACATCAGTAGCAGCCCCATGGAAGGAATTGTACTTATCCGGGAAGTGGTTCAGCGAGACAGTGCCAATGTTTACGCTCAACTAACCCTGGTAAAAGCATCCATACTATCCGGACAGTTTGATAAAGGCATAACCCGTTTACAGACTGTAGTTAGGGTAGCCCCTCAAAACATAGAAGCCCATTTACTAATGGCAGATCTCTATGAAAGAACGGATAACAAAAAGGAAGCTGTAAAGTGGTATGAAAAATGCATGCAACTGATTGCACACCCTGAAATCAGACAAGCTTTAAAGGATAGGATCGAAGCACTCAAGTAATAGTTCCAAAACAAATTGAAAACTAATTTTTAACAAATAAAAAAATTTCTGGTATGCCTTGTGGTAAAAAGAGGAAGCGTCATAAGATTGCGACGCACAAGCGTAAAAAAAGACTGAGAAAAAATCGTCATAAGAAAAGAAACAAATAAGTAATCGGGCCTTCTTGGCCCGGTACTTACTTTTTGTTTTCAGTCTCCGGTTGTTTCCGACTATTTATTCGATACTGTTCTCGAACATTGTAGCCGTTTACGCAATTGCGTATATAGTCAGCCGGTGTTTACCGCCCCTGCCCATAACCATTAGTGGGTCAGGATCCATAGGTAATACAGTACCCAAGCTGTAATGAACAAAGAATTAATCATCAATGTCACCGGGCAAGGTGTGGAAATAGCCTTGCTTGAGGATAAGAAACTCGTTGAACTTCATAACGAGAAAAGCGATGCCCGTTTCGCAGTGGGCGACCTCTACCTTGGAAAGGTAAAAAAACTAATTCCCGGCTTAAATGCTGCCTTCGTGGATGTAGGGTTTGAAAAAGACGCCTTTCTCCACTATACAGACCTCAGCCCTTACATCAAATCGCTGTTGAAGTTCACTCAATTTTCCGTGAACGATCAAAGTGAGAAAGGATTGGACTTTAGCAAGTTTACCGTTGAGCCTGAAATTTTAAAAACAGGAAAAATCAGCGAAGTGATGAACGGAAAACCTTCCGTGCTGGTGCAAATTTTAAAAGAACCCATCGCTGCTAAAGGACCCCGTTTGAGTTGTGAAATTTCACTACCCGGCCGATTTGTGGTATTGACTCCATTTAATAATGTAGTGGCCGTATCCCGAAAAATACACTCGTCTGAGGAAAGAAAGCGTTTGCAAAAACTGATCGAAGCTATTAAACCTAAGAATTTTGGGGTTATAGTTCGTACAGCTGCCGAAGGCAAAAAAACAGCAGACCTGCACGAAGACCTGGCTACACTCACGGCCACCTGGACAACCATTCAACAGAATTTAAAAGGAGCTGTTCCTCCTGCAAAAATTCTGAGTGAACAAACCAAAACCACAAGCATTCTGCGCGACTTACTCAATGCAGAATTTAACCGAATTGAAATCAATGATAAAACGCTTTACAACGATACTAAAAGTTATATCCAACGCATAGCTCCTGAAAAAGAAGAAATTGTTTCCTATTATGGGAGTGATTCTTCTATTTATGATACTTATGGAATTACCAAGCAAGTAAAATCTGCGTTTGGGAAAACCGTAAATCTGGATAGTGGCGCTTATATCATAATTGAACACACCGAAGCCCTGCATGTTATTGATGTAAACAGTGGCTATAAAAGCGTAGGAAGTAATCAGGAACAAAATTCGCTGGAAACAAATCTTGAGGCTGCGGAGGAAATTGCACGTCAATTACGCTTACGCGACCTGGGTGGCATTATTGTAGTAGATTTTATTGATATGAAGTTGCCGGAAAACAAACGCAAACTTCATGATAAAATGGAAGAGTGCTTATCTCAGGATCGGGCCAAGCACACCGTACTTCCTATTTCAAAATTTGGCATCATGCAAATTACCCGTCAACGCATGAAGCCAGAGGTAATCATCAACACGCAAGAAGCTTGTCCTACTTGTAATGGTACCGGAAAAATTGCTTCAACCTTATTGCTGGAAGATGAGATAGAAAAGAACTTAAGTTATCTAATTACCCATAAGCATCAACAACTCAAATTAGTTGTTCATCCTATTCTCTACGCTTACCTGACTAAAGGTTGGTTTTGGAAAACCAAGATCTCCTTATGGAATAAAAAATTCGGTCAGAAAACAACTGTCCTTGCAGACAGTTCCTATCATCTGACCGAATATCGTTTTTTTGATAAGAACGAAGAAGAGATAAAACTCTCCTGAAACAATTATACTAACGTTCGCGATTGTTCAGGTAAATCATGATATACTGAATCAGCGTAACCACCGCAGCAAGTGCAGCCACAACATAAGTAGTAGCGGCCCATTTCAATGCGTCTTTTGCCAATGGATATTCCTCTGAGTTGGTAACATTGGTTTGTTCCAGCCATGCCAGAGCACGCTTGCTGGCGTCAAATTCTACAGGCAGAGTGATTAAACTAAATAAAACCGTAAGAGACATCATGATGATACCAATCAACAATACCGTTGCATTATTGCTTACTGCCAACATAATGATGCCGGCCATCAATACCCAATTAACAATGGTAGAGCTAAACTGAACAACAGGTACCATGCGGCTTCTGAAAACCAAGGGTCCATAGGCTGTTGCATGTTGTACAGCGTGGCCACATTCATGGGCGGCAACGGCAGCAGCTGAAACAGAAACGCCGTGGTAAACATCCGGGCTCAGGTTTACCGTTTTATTGAGCGGATTATAGTGATCGGAAAGAAACCCTTCCACAGAGGTTACGGATACGTCATAAATACCGTTTTCACGCAGCATTTTCTCAGCTATCTCCTTGCCTGACAGGCCTTTAGATAATTGAAGCTTACTGTAACGGCTAAACTTCCCTTTTAAGATGGAAGACACCAAAAAGCTGATCCCCAGGAACAGAATGGAGACAAACATAATTTCGTTGGTCATGTAAATTGAATATTTTAGTACTCAATATTACTACAAATTTGTCGCCACTGGCTCACCCTCATTTATATGCGCCTTTTTGTCATTCAAAAAGGGGTAAAAATTATTTTAAGGCGAGGGTTACCCCCAGATCGGTTGTAAATAAATTGATTTTTTATTATTGATTATCAATATATTAGATATGTTTCTTTCCCCCATTTATCCCCCCTGTCAACCGGGTGTAAGAACTCAAAAGTTATGCACAATCCCTAAATTTTTTTTTAAAAATTACCCCCCACTTGCTAATTTAGCAGAAGAATTTAATGGGTTAGTAAGTAAAAGGGTCAGTCGAAAGATTGGCCCTTTTCATTTTTTTAAGTATGAATAAAACTAAAAAAATGTTTTTCTGCCAACACTGCGGTCATCAAAGCGTAAAGTGGTTGGGTCAATGTCCCGGATGTGGCATATGGAATAGTTATGTAGAAGAAATAGTTCACAAAGACAATGCAAAGGATCAGCAGGATTGGTCTGCATATGGAGAAGAAAAAAGAAAAGGAAAAATCACCACGCTTGATCAGGTTAAAAGTAATCAGGAGCGACGAATGGTAACGGGTGATGCAGAATTGAATCGTGTACTCGGCGGTGGAATTGTGCAAGGAAGTTTGATATTGGTTGCCGGAGAACCAGGTATTGGAAAGTCAACCTTGTTTTTACAAACAGGACTTTGGTTAAAAAATGTTTCTGTGCTTTATATCAGTGGCGAAGAAAGTGAGCAACAGATAAAGATGAGAGCTGATCGTTTACAATTGCAAAATCCGGATTTTTATTTATTGACAGAAACCAACACCAGTGTAATTTTTCAGGAAATAAAAAAATTAAAACCGGGATTGATCATTGTTGATTCAATTCAAACGCTACAAACTCCTTTCCTGGATGCATCAGCAGGATCGGTATCTCAGATCAGAGAATGTGCAGCAGAATTTCAACGATTTGCTAAAGAAACCAACACACCCGTATTTCTGATTGGCCATATTACTAAAGAAGGACAGATTGCAGGTCCCAAAGTATTGGAGCATATGGTAGACACGGTCCTGCAATTTGAAGGGGACAGACACTATGCTTACCGGATACTGCGTACACTCAAGAATCGTTTTGGGAGTGCTGCCGAGTTAGGCATTTATGAGATGAACGAAACCGGTATGCGCGGTGTGCTTAACCCCAGTGAAATATTACTTACACAAAAAGAAGAAGCACTCAGTGGAATTGCAATTGCTGCAACCCTTGAAGGAATGCGGCCATTATTGATCGAGGTGCAAGCATTGGTTACTCAGTCCGTTTACGGTACACCGCAGCGAACAGTGAGTGGGTTTGATCTGCGACGTTTACAATTATTATTAGCTGTGCTGGAAAAAAGAGGCGGCTTTCAATTTGGCAATAAAGATGTGTTCCTGAATATTGCCGGAGGACTCAAGGTGGAAGATCCCTCCATTGATCTAGCCGTTTTGTGTGCGTTACTTTCCTCTTACGAGGATATCCCTCTCCCCTCCTCCATTTGTTTTGCCGGTGAGGTAGGATTGAGTGGCGAAATAAGAGCAGTTAACCGAATTGAACAGCGAATTGCCGAAGCTGCCAAATTGGGCTTTGAAAAAATTATTGTTTCCCGTTATAATTACAAAGAGAAAAAGAACCGACCAGCTTCCAAACAAAGCGGTATTGAAGTAGTGGCGCTTGCCCGGGTCGAGGAACTCTATCGTTACTTATTCGAAAGATAATATAGCCGTGGGTTTATTAACTAAGTGGGCAGAGGCGGCTGCCTGTCTTTTTTATCCGCATTATTGTGCAGGGTGTGGCGCAGATCGATTGAGTCAACAAACTGAAATCTGTTTACGTTGTTTACACCAACTCCCTCAGACTCATTTTACAGAACAAGCTGATAATCCCGTAGAAAAAATTTTTTGGGGACGAACGCCGGTACAGGCAGCCACCAGTCTCTTTTTTTATTCGCAGAACTCCATAGTGCAAGCATTGCTACATGAATTAAAATACAGAGGCAATCAAGCCTTAGGAATTCAGTTGGGAAGTTTATTGGGTGCAGCACTTAAAAACAATGGTCGCTTTCAAGTGGATGTTTTGGTTCCGGTTCCCCTTCATCCTTCCAAAGAAAGAAGTAGAGGGTTTAATCAGGCTACCCTTATTTGCCAAGGTATTGCTGCCGTAACCGGACTGCCCGTTTGTACAAACTTGCTTCGGAGAAATGCCGAGCGAAGTACCCAAACCAAAAAAGACCGCACTGAGCGATGGAAAAATATGCAGGAAGTATTTGAAGCATTGCCTGCCCCCCAATTGAAATATAAAAACATATTGCTGGTTGACGATGTAATTACTACTGGCGCTACACTGGAAGCCTGTGGTCAAGCTCTGTTGCAAGAGGGTGATCGAAGGTTATGGATAGCCAGTGTTTGTTATAGTAGTCGTTAATCATTTTTTAGTAAATTGTATTGCTCAAACTTTTTCTCATGAAACTTATCTTAGCTTTAATCGCTACCCTTTTTATGCTAAATACAGCAAATTCTATTTATCAATTTTCCGTACCCGATTTGGAGGGGAATACCATTGACTTTGCCAGCTTCAAAGGCAAGAAAATATTGATTGTAAATACGGCCTCTAAATGCGGCCTAACTCCACAGTACCAAGGGCTCGAGCAACTGTACAAAACCTACGGGAAAAAACTAGTGATAGTTGGTTTTCCTGCTAATAATTTCCTGAGACAGGAGCCTGGTTCTAACGAAGAGATCAGTGCATTTTGTAAGCGCAATTACGGCGTTAGTTTTCCAATGGCTGCAAAGATTTCTGTAAAAGGAAGTAATGTTCATCCAATTTATAAATACCTCAAGGAGCAGGCAAAGGCCAAAAAATTGGACGACCCTGTAACCTGGAACTTTGGAAAATTTTTACTGGACGAAAAAGGAGAACTCATTGCAACTTTTTCTCCTCGCACCTCCCCACTTAGCGAGGAGATTACAAGCCGACTACAATAAGTTGTGATATTTGAAGGACCCTGCCCTTTGATTTAGGGTAGGGAAACCCTACATTCGCCAAGCATGAACTGGGATGCACTGATTGGTCAGGAGCCACTAAAAAAACAATTTACTGAGTTGGTATTACAAAACCGACTTAGTCATGCCTTACTTTTTCTTGGAAAGGAAGGTGTAGGCGCATTGCCGCTTGCTATTTCGTTTGCACAATATTTGGTTTGCGAAAAAGCAGCGGTTGCTAACCTTGCTGCACCTTGTGGAGTTTGTCCTGCTTGTAAAAAAGCCAGTGAATTGGTTCATCCTGATATTCATTTTTCGTATCCAACTGTTACAAAAAAACCTGGCGAAAAACCCATTGCCGCTGATTTTATAAAAGAGTGGCGAGAGTTTATTACGCAACACCCTTACGGAAATCTCTTTGACTGGATTGAATTGATCAAAGAAAAAGATAACAGTCAGGGAAAAATTACAGCCGAAGAGTGTAAAGATGTATTGCGAAAACTAAGTTTAAAAAGCTTTGAGAGCCCCTGGAAAATATTGATACTTTGGTTGCCTGAATTGCTAGGGAACGAAGGGAACAAACTGCTCAAATTGATTGAAGAACCCCCTCCGCAAACACTCTTGTTATTAGTAAGTGAAAATGAGAGCGGAATACTTTCTACCATTGTGAGTCGTTGCCAACTCATCAAAGTTCCCCCGTTGAAAACCGCGGATATTGAAAAGGCATTGGTCCTCAACAATAAAACCGCCCCAGCAATTGCCGGTCAATTAGCGGCACTGGCTGATGGAAATTATCGAGAGGCCTTACTGTTGACGCAGCATGCCGAAGAAGACTGGCAAGAGCTGATTAGAACTTGGTTGAATTCCATTTTAAAGACCGGTCCGGTTGCACAAACAAAATGGGTGGAAGAAATTGCCAAACTAGGAAGAGAGAAACAAAAACAATTTTTACGCTACTTCAATCATTTATTGGAGCAAGCGGTTCATTATAGGATTCAAGGAGAAAATTTACTGATCAGCGATACAGAAAAGGATTTTGCAGCCCGATTAAATCGAATTGCCGGTTTTGAGCAACAAGAAGCCATGATGCGTGAGATTGACCAAGCACATTATCATGTTGAGAGAAATGCAAACGCCAAGATTCTCTTTCATGCATTGACAATCAAGCTCTACCATATCATTCAGGACAATACCGTACTTTTGTTAGAATGAGTTGTTCTGGATGTGGGACCGCAACTGGCGGAAAACCAAATGGATGTAAAAGTAACGGTGGATGTAGTTCAGGCGGATGCAACCGCATGAATGCACATGATTGGTTACATAATCTCCCATTGGTAGGTACAGACAACCAATGTCGGGCAATTGAAGTAAGCTTTAGCCAAGGCACCCGTAAGGATTTTTTCCGCAATCTCTCTTTGCAGCAATTTGAAAAAGGAGACCTGATAGCCGTAGAAGGCGTTGGTGGATTTGATGTAGGGGAGGTTTCACTCACCGGAGAAATTGTTCGTTTACAGTTGAAAAAAAGAGGCGTTAAGGAAGATAATCCCGAAATGAAAAAAGTTTTACGACTAGCTACTGATCGGGATATTGAATTACTCAAACAAAATAAAGCGCGGGAACCCGAAGCAGTTATTCGTAGCCGGGCCATTGCTAAGCAACTCCGACTGGATATGAAAATTAGCCAGGTAGAAATGCAAGCGGATGGTCGTAAAGCCACCTTCTTCTATATTGCCGATGGACGTGTAGATTTTCGTGAATTAATTAAAGTATACGCATCGGAGTTCAAGGTAAAAGTAGAGATGCGTCAAATTGGAGCCAGACAGGAAGCTGGTAAAGTAGGTGGGATTGGAAGTTGTGGTCGAGAACTTTGTTGCAGCACCTGGTTAACAGAGTTTAAATCCGTCAACACAGCGGCGGCTCGTTATCAAAATTTATCGATCAATCAAACAAAGTTGAGTGGACAATGTGGTCGTCTCAAATGTTGTTTGAATTACGAACTGGATACCTATTTGGATGCACTCCAACATTTTCCTGATAATTGTGATGTATTACAGGTTGCAAAAGGAAATGCCTTTTTGATTAAGAAAGATATTTTCAAAAATCTAATGTGGTACACGTTGCCCGATAGCAACAAACAATACCCGTTGACACTGGAGCGTGTAAGAAAAATAAAAGAGCTCAATAAGCAAGGTGTTCGTCCGGAAGAACTCGAACCAGTAGAAATTACTTCGTCCAAACCCAAAGAGGATGTGCCCGAATTTGTGGAATTGGTTGGACAGTTCAGTCTTAAAACACTGGATCGTGCGGCACAACGTAAAAGACAACAGCAGCAACAACAACGAAACCCTCGCAGCAATAATAACAGTGGAAACAAACCAGGTGGCCCGCAACGCCCTCCACAAAATCAACCCCGCGGACCGCGTGGGAATACACCTCCGAGAAAGGAAGGGTAATTATTCCTTAGTCATCTACCCCAATAGCCCGATAAATTGCATCTTGGATGCGTCCGCGGATCTGCAGTTGGCCTAGTAAATTATTAGCACGGGTGGGATTTACTCGATTGGAGAGAAACACATATATCAGCTCTTGTTTGGGGTCAACCCAAACACAGGTACCGGTAAAACCAGTATGACCAAAAGTAGCTGGAGAAGCTAAAAGAGAAGGATAGGGGTCTTTTTTGAACTGATTATCTTTTTCTGGTTTATCAAACCCCAGACCTCGTCTGCTATTTTCCAATTGGTAATTGCTAAACAGTTGAATGGTGGACTCTTTTAAATATCGTCTGCCATTGAACTTTCCTCCTTGTAGTAGCATTTGATAAAGCATGGCTAAATCACAGGCGTTAGAAAATAATCCGGCATGTCCTGCAACCCCGCCAAATAAAGAAGCGCCTTCGTCATGAACATCCCCGCGCATTGTTTGCTTTCTGAACTGCGTTTCTGTTTCTGTAGGCACTATTGACTGCAACGGGAAGCGTCGGCGAGGAGTGTATCCTGTAGTATACATTCCTAATGGACGGTAAAAATTATCCTGTACATATTGTTCCAATGTTTTTCCAGTGAGCTGTTCAACTATCAATCCCAAAAAAATAAAATCATTATCACTGTAAACGTATTTGCCTTGTGGCCCGAGTGGACTTTTTAAAATACGTGCAAGTAAAGTATCCTTCCAATCATCTCTTCGATATAAATTTTCTGCAACCCGTACGGTGAACCCTTTTTTAGCTACCGTAACGTATAAGCTGGTGTCGGGGTTACCATTTGCATCGATAGTTTCTTTATAAAAGGGAATAAAAGGAACCAGCCCTGCCTGGTGCAGTAAAATGTCTTTAATATTCAAGGTCTCTTTATCAGATCCTTTGACCCAAGGCAGATAATCTTTAAGTTGTCCGGATAACTTTAATTTTCCCTCTTCTACTAATTTCATAACAGCCACCGTAGTAGCTGAAATTTTTGTCACAGAGGCCAGATCAAAAATATGTTCAGGTTTAATGGGCGTGGAATCAGTAACTGCTTGCTGCCCTACTGATTTTTGATAGAGAATTGTACCACGTTGAACGGCAAGCACCACTGCACCGGGGTATGCTTTTTTTGCAAGCCCCTCCTCTAGTATATCATCAACTTCAGCTAATCGCTTTCTGAGTTGAACGGAAGAACGCTTTACCTTGGGTTGTTGCACCCCATCACCCAATGAAAATTCACAAACTTCCACTTGTAATCGACCACGAGCCGGAAAATCTCCTTGCAACCAGTCTGCGGCAATTTGATTGGTGATTGAATCATCTTGTTGTAAAGCCACCACTGAGTTGGCTGAACAGAAATTTTTTGCAGCTAAAACGTTTCCAAATAGTAGCGTCAGTGTGCTATCTCCTTGTAATGCATTACCCAGGTAAATAGCAGCCGTGCTGATATTAAAATTATTCATTGGCTTGTTGGCGTAATCGTGCAAGCCTACCAATACTATATCAAAACCTTTTGTTTTTATTTCAGTCAAGATGGAGTGGGCCTTTTCAATAGAGTCGAGATAATTTAAATGATAGGAGGCAGCGTTCCAATCTTGCTGTACTCTTTTTCCAAAAACAGTAGGTTCATTACCCCCCAATTGAACATAGGCAACGCGTGGCTGCTCTTTCTTGAATTGCGCACGTAAGGTTGCAGGCAATTGTTTAAGCAAGGTAAGTCCTTTGCGAGCAGCTTCTTTTCGCAAAGAAGTGGATTTTTCATTGAGATCTGCGATCAAATTTGTGGTATCTACCAATTGTGGGGCACTTAACCCCAAAGCATATTTTGCATTGAGCACTTTAATAACCTTGGCATCTACTTCCGTTTGTGTTAATCTTCCATCGGTGATAGCCTGTTGAATAGCCTGAATAGATGCTGGAACACTGGCTGGTAAACAAAGTATATCATTCCCTGCAATAATAGCTTCCACAGCAATAGTTCCACCAGGATAATGTTTTGCAATTCCTTTCATCTCCAACGCATCCGTAAAAGCGAGTCCCTGAAAATTCAATTGGTTACGCAAAATGCCGGTAATGGCTGGTTTTGAAATAGATGTTGGTCTGTTGATAGTGGTATCTATGGCGGGCACGGAAAGATGTGCCACCATGGCACTACCAATACCTGCTTCAAAAACTTTTTTAAATGGATACAACTCTACTGCATTCAGTTGGTCCATTGATTTGTTTATGATCGGTAAATCGTAGTGTGAATCAACATTCACATCGCCATGACCCGGAAAATGTTTTGCGCAGGCCATGATTCCCACATCCTGCATTCCCTTTGTAATGGCCACAGCAAATCTTGCCACTTTTTCTTTATCAGCCCCAAATGATCTAAATCCAATTACCGGATTATTTGGGTTATTATTTACGTCTACTACGGGTGCATAGTTTACATGAATGCCCAAACGCTTGCATTGTTGACCCATGGCAACTCCAATGCGGTATGATAATGTAGCGTCATTAACAGCCCCCAAGCTAAGTTGATAGGGTAACCGATCAACACTGTCCAACCGCATACCTACTCCCCATTCTCCATCAATAGTAATAAGCAAGGGGGTTTGGGCAATGGACTGATATTGATTGGTAAGTAAGGCTTGTCTCACAGGTCCGCCCTGAAAAAAACAAAGCCCACCCACATTATAATTTCTAATATCACTTTCCACTTTAGCAATATGTTCCGCGCCCAGGTTAGAATGCGCGCGAATCACCATGAGTTGTGCAATGCGTTGCTCAGGAGTTAAACTGTTAAAAACACTGTCCACCCATTTTTGTTGGGCATGTTCCTGAGTGTTTTGTGCATTGGCATTTAAAGTGGTTGCTAGCAACAGCAGCAAGCAAGCCCGTTGTATAGTTGCCCTCATCGGTTAAAAGTACTTCATTTGAAGCAAGTAATTTGTTGGCTGTATCGAGGGCAAAGCCGTATTTTTGAAGGCTCGAAAAGTGGCGCACTTGATACAGATTTTACCTGACCATATTGCCAATCAGATTGCCGCAGGCGAAGTAATTCAACGTCCTGCCAGTGCGGTCAAAGAGTTGTTAGAGAATGCCGTGGATGCGGGTGCAACAGCTATTGAGTTGATCATTGAGGATGCGGGCAAATCCTTGGTACAGGTAACAGACAACGGAAAGGGCATGTCGGAAGAGGATGCTCGTCTTTGTTTTGCCCGGCATGCTACTTCCAAAATCAGCAGCATTGAGGATCTGTTTCATATCCGAACCATGGGTTTTCGGGGAGAGGCATTGGCTAGTATTGCTGCTGTGGCACAAGTGGAACTAAAAACAAAACTTGCTACTAACCCATCAGGTATATTTATTGAGGTTGAACACAGTGTTATTACGCGTGAGGAACCCATTGGTATGGTTACCGGCACCAGTCTGGCCATGAAAAATTTGTTTTTCAATATTCCGGCCCGTAGAAATTTTTTGAAAAGCAATGCAGCAGAGATGCGCCATATTATAGAGGAGTTCACAAGGGTGGCCATGGCATTTCCGACTATTCAATTTTCGCTGCACGCCAATAATCAACAACTCTATCAATTGGAGTCTGGTAGTTTAAAACAACGCATAGTTCAATTATTGGGGAGTAATTATGCTTCAAAACTGGTAGGAGTACAAGAAGAAACTGATTATTTAACCATTCGTGGTTTTGTTGGCAAACCGGATTCTGCACGTAAAACAAGGGGAGATCAGTACTTTTTTGTCAATAACCGGTTTATTAAAAGTTCTTATCTCCATCATGCAGTGATGAACGCATTTCAGGCTTTATTACCTGCAGATCATTTTCCACTTTATGTATTGTTCATAGATCTTGACCCACAACAAGTAGACATCAATGTTCATCCAACCAAGCAGGAGATTAAGTTTGAGGACGATAAAATCGTGTACGCCTTTGTACAGGCTGCTATCCGGCATGCCCTAGCGCAATTTAGCATTACTCCTACCCTTGATTTTGAACTAGATGCTTCTATACAGCAACTCGATTCCATACAACAACCTTTTACCGAGCAAACTCGTTCGGCTATTCAAGAGGGTAACTTATATCAGCATTTTACACAGAAAAATCAAGCTCATCGGATTGAACCGGATTCCACACAATCTGCCAAAAATTGGAAACCATTTCAACCACTTACTACAGGTTATAGTTCCTCGGGAAAAGAAGATGGCGTAGCAGAACCTGAATTGAATTTACATGCAGGAGTCCTGGGTTCGTCCGCGCCAAATACTACAGTTCAGCTATTGCAGTCTTATATTCTTTTTGCACAAGCTCATACCTGCACCTTGATCGATCAACAGGCAGCGCATGAAAGAATTCTCTATGAAAAATATGTTCAACAGCGTGCGGATAAAAAAACAACTACTCAACCTTTGTTGTTTCCCAATACTATTACATTGAGCCTAACCGATGCCAGCTTGCTCCAAGAATTATTAGCGGATTTAACAACCTTTGGGTTTTTGGTCGAAAAAATAAACACAACCGATTTTCTAATTCAAGGCCTCCCTGCCGGATTTGAAAATGGAAAAGAAGAGACTATTTTGGAAGCCGTGTTAGAGGAATACAAGCACTTTAACACTGCGCTGGCCCTGCCGCTTCATGAAAAGTTATGCAGGAGTTTGGCCAAACAACAAGCCATCAAAGCAGGAACAGTATTGAATGAGCCTGAGATGAAACAATTGATCACCGATCTGTTTGCCTGTAAGGAACCACATTTATCTCCTTTTGGTGTGCCGGTATTTAGAACATTGCAAAAAGAAGAAGTAGAACAGCTGCTGCTGAACCGTTGATCAATAAGCAGCCCTGACCTGGGTCAAGAATTTTTCAATTTGTTTTCTGATTTCAGTGGTACTGGAACGATGATTATTTACCATCGTGGAAAATAAAAGCAATTTTCCCTTCTTTGTATACAGATAGCCACTCAAGGTTACCACTCCGCTAAGTGTACCGGTTTTTGCATAGATAAAGCCGCTGTCCTGCTTGTAATATTTCGTTAATGAACCTTCGCCTCCCGTAGTAAAAATTCCTTTGATCCGTTCCATTCCAAATTGATCCTTCATTTTTTCAAGGATATGCACAAAATCTTGAGGAGAAAACAGATTGTACCGACTCAGTCCGGATCCATCAACCCAACGAGGTTGTTGGGGAAGATCAACAAAATCACTTTTCAGCAGGGTATCTATCAATTGCTCATCGCTCATCCGATTCAATAATTGTTGGCTGACCATTAACAGCGATTGCTCTGCAAAAAAATTATCGCTACGATGCATGATGAGTTTGAGCAATGAATCAGTAGGAATGGAATAAATTAACTTCCCCGCTGGTTGTCTATTGGATAATTGAAGGGAAGCGGCAATTCCGATGCGCTGCAACGTGTCTTGTAAAAATTGAAATGCCGTAACACCATCCTTGGTTTTGAAAGGCAGGATAGCTCCACGAAATGATCCTGTAGCCGGGATAACACTAAATTGATTTTGATCGAACGAACGAGTTATTTGGAATTGATCGCTTTTCCCTAACTGCTGTATCATCGACTCCTGCATAAAGGGTGGTTGCAATGCCAATGATGGAACCGAATGAAGCTGGCCGTTCTTTCGCTGAAAACTAATCACATTTCCATAAATAGGAAAGGCGCTTCGCTCTGCCAGATACGCTTCTTGATAATCATCCCAGGACCACCCACTTCCATAGGGCGTAAATGTATGTTGCGTAGAATAATTAATTATCACTGGACCATTTGCCAAACGCATTTTATCCCAGAGTGGCTGATAGCTAAATTCAGCTAATAAAAAAGTAGGATCCCCTAATGGGGTTATGTAGCAAGCTCCTGCACTATCCCAAACATAGGCGCTTGGTAAACTATCTCCCAGATACTTCATGGCCGCATAACAAGTGGGGATCTTGATATTGCTTGCCGGAATAAAATATTTATCGCCCTGATAATTGAACCAATATTTTTTAGTGGATGGATCGTAGAGGCTAATTCCTACATGAGCCGTTTGAAAGGCCTGTTGTTTAATGATTTCTTTGTTCGCCCTGCGTTGTAATGCTTGCGGAATACTGCATCCTGACAGGATTGCACTGACTAGGAATATTACAAATGATAGGCTGTATTTATTCATGAGACTATTATCCTCTTTCCTGCGCGCGTAACCAGCGTTCCGGAATTTCGTTACTACTTGCCAACAGATAATCTTTATAACTGCAGGCAATAAATTTCTTATCTGGTAATTGCATCCACCAACGTCCGGTTTTTTTGCTTTGCAAGAACACCGTTTCTACTTCGGCAAAAGCCATATAGTATTCATTGAATGAATCCTTTTCTGTGAGAGAGGCTTCTCTTTTACCTCGGCTTCTTCCGTCTAATAAGTACCAGAGTTGTTGCGCAATTTGTTTAGCTGAAAGTTCCTGTCGATCTAATCGCGGATCATATCCATACACTCCTACTGAGTTTACGGCAGGGCTCATGCCTGCATAGCGGAATAAAGCGCAGGCTTCTTCGCCCGTTAGTCCATTGGGAGAAATGGTACTGGCCGGAGAATGGGCATTGCTCAAGGCACTAATATCAAAACTAAAGAGATGACTATTGCGGATCACGGGTTCCATTTCGTCCAGCGATTCTTTTACATTGCCTACCCGGTAACAGTCAAAACGTAATTTATCAAGGGTTTCCAATACTGTAGGATGAACATAGTAACTCTGAAAAGCAATATGATTATAGTGTTTTAGATAATTAGGCATGCCCGTTAGCATTTCCATCAGAAAATTTTCAACGGGTAAAATTGCATCGGGTTGCAGATCAATTAATGCATCAACACAAGTGGCTTCTATCAACTGGCGGGTACTGGCATAGGCCTGATATTGTGCCAACGTAAGATCATGCGAGCCGCCAAGTATTATTACTGTTTTACCCTCTGCGATGATTGCTTGTACCACGGTTCTAAGGGCTGCATAAGTATCGGAAATACTGGCTCCCATTCTAACATTGCCCAAATCGGCAAGTTTTAAATCGGCATGCCAATAGTACAATGAATAAAACTGAGCGCGAATAACATCTGGGGCATCCGTTTGTTGTTGCTCAATACCGGCACCACGATGTTCCGGACATCCCACCAGTACAAATGAAACGTCTTCCAGTTCGGGCATAAACTCCTCATAGGTAGCAATCGAATACCCTATCTGACCTTCTTTATATCCCGCATCCTGCGAAAGAAAGGCTTTATTAACCGGCGATAAAAAATCGGCAATTCCAAGCTGATCGGACATACACGCAAGATACTTAATTGAAGGTTTGGACTTACTTTTGTCAGATGAAGAATCTCCGGGACCAAATCGAAAATCTTCGTCAGGAAATCAGCGCGTTTCAAACTCAAGACCTTTCACAGGTAGAGGAATTTCGTATCAAATACCTGGGTACAAAGGGGCTGCTCAAGAATTTGATGGGGCTGTTGAAAGAGGTTGCTCCCGAGCAAAAGAAAGAAGCGGGTCAACTATTGAACGAATTCAAGCAGTTTACCGAGGCACATTATGAAACACTTCGTGCTGCATCAACCCCGAAGGCTTCAGCAAAAGATACCCCCGCAGATTTATCCTTGCCTGGCGATGCATTTCCGGTAGGATCTCGTCATCCGGTTACCTTAATGCGCAATCAGATTGTATCTATTTTTCAACGACTGGGGTTTGCAGTAGCTGAAGGACCTGAAATTGAAGACGACTGGCACAATTTTGGTGCTTTGAATTTACCGGCCCATCACCCGGCAAGAGATATGCAGGATACTTTTTATATCCAACAAAATCCCGATTGGGTATTGCGCACACATACCAGTAGTGTACAAATTCGGGAAATGGAAAAAGGAAAGCTTCCGATTCGCATGCTAATGCCTGGTCGAGTGTTTCGAAATGAAACCATCAGTGCGCGTAGTCACTGCTTTTTTCATCAAATCGAAGGGCTCTATATCGATAAGAATGTTTCATTCGCAGACCTGAAACAAACACTTTATTTTTTTGTACAAGAGATGTATGGCCCACAGGCAAAAGTTCGTTTTAGACCCTCTTATTTTCCTTTCACTGAACCCAGTGCGGAAATGGATGTAAGCTGTTTTATCTGTGATAGCAAAGGTTGTCATGTTTGTAAAAAAACAGGTTGGGTAGAAATCCTGGGCTGTGGCATGGTTCATCCTAATGTGTTAACTAATTGTGGTATTGACCCGGAACAATACAGCGGATTTGCTTTTGGCATGGGTGTTGAACGCCCGGCCATGTTGAAATACGGAGTAAATGACTTGAGACTCTTCAGTGAAAATGATGTGCGCTTCTTAAAACAGTTTACAGCCGCTACCTGATAAATCTGCGTGTATGGAAATTCAAACAGTTGGGGTTTGTGGTGCAGGTACCATGGGAAAAGGCATTGCGCTTACAATGGCAGGTGCAGGTTTTTCCACTCTGCTATTTGATCTAAATCCACAGGCACTGACACAGGCGCAATTGGAGCATGAAAAAGAATTGGCCAAAGCAGTTGCAAAAGGAAAGATCTCAGAAGCGGAGAAAGCAAAAACACTGGCATTAATCCGCTATACTCCTGAACTGGAGGAATGTTTGGCAGAATTATTTATAGAAGCCATTGTAGAAAAGCCTGCAGCTAAGGTGGCTCTCTTTAATCAATTGGCAGAGTTGAATCATGGTGATTGCATTTTTGCAAGTAACACTTCTTCCTTATCCATTACAGAACTTGCTAAACAAGTTTTACACCCTGAGCGGGTAATTGGGTTACATTTTTTTAATCCGGCTACCTTAATGAAATTGGTGGAGGTAGTGCAAACTTCATTTACCAAGCCCGAAATTCTTGATACAGCGGTTACGCTCATCAATCAAATTGGAAAAACGGCCGTTGTTTGTGCTGATGCGCCTGGATTTATTGTAAATCGCGTTGCTCGTCCTTATTATATTGAATCTCTGCGCATAGCCGAAAACAACGCCGGTGGTTTTGAACAAATTGATCGTTTGTTGGAATCAGCAGGTTTTAGAATGGGGCCATTTCGATTGATGGACCTGATAGGAAACGATATCAATTATGCCGTTAGTTGTTCCGTATATGAACAATTAGGGAAACCTGAACGGTTGGAACCTTCCTGGATACAACAACAGTTAGTGCAACAGGGTAAATGGGGTAAAAAATCCGGAGAGGGCTATTACACGTATCATTCATGACAAAAAAAATTCTGCTTACCGGTGGAACTGGTTTTTTGGGTTCCTATATTTTGGCTCTTCTTGTTCATCAGGGCTACACAGTGCATGCTTTAAGGCGTGGTTCAACCGTTCCTCATTGGATAGATCCTGCTTTAATGGATAAGGTGCAATGGATTAATGGAGATGTGCTGGATATTGTAGGGCTTGAGGAAGCCATGGAAAATATAGATGCTGTAATTCATGCAGCAGCCATGGTATCTTTTGCTTCAAGTGAAAGAAAAGAACTCTATCAGACCAATGTGGAGGGTACCGCCAATGTTGTCAATGCCTGTTTGGAGAAAAAAGTGAAACGTTTGGTGCATATTAGTTCAGTAGCCGCGTTGGGCAGGAAGGTTGGTGGAGGTCATGTAGACGAAACAGCAAAATGGGAAGAAAATCCGCTGCAAACGCATTATGCGCGTAGCAAATATAAAGCTGAGTTGCACGTATGGCGAGGACATTGTGAAGGCCTTGATACTGTTATTCTCAACCCCAGCACTATTCTGGGATTTGGAGATTGGACCAAGAGTAGCTGCGCTATTTTTAAACAAATGCATGATGGATTCAAATGGTATACTCCCGGCCTCAATGGATTTGTAGACGTTCAGGATGTGGCAAAGGCAACATTATTATTATTAGAAGAGGGGAAAAATGGGCAACGCTATGTGATAAATGGAGATACCTGGCCTTTTCAACAATTACAAGAACAAATTGCAAAAAGTTTTATTAAACCGGCTCCTCGATTAAAAGCCAATGCGTTTATTTTAGGGTTGGCCTGGCGGATAGAGGCCTTTCGTTCGCTGATCACAGGCAAAAAGCCCTTGCTAACAAAGGAAAGTGCAAGAGTAGCTCAGAGTAAAACAATGTTTGATAATCAAAAGTTGCTTTCTGCTTTTCCTTCTTTTCAATATACTCCGCTGGTAAAAACCATTGAGCAGGCCTGTGCCCGTTATAGCCAGTACTACGCTTGAATGTTTTTGATTTTTTCCCAGATCTTAGGAATTCGTTTTACCCAAACCAGCTCTCTTTTTTTTCTCATAGCAGTTTCGGCAGGCGTACCAAAGTAAATTTTATTTCCAATTAGGTTACCTGGCACTCCGCTTTGCGCTAGTATGGTGGCCCCTTTTTCAATTCGAAGGGTTTTGTTTACGCCTACCTGACCCCAAAGCGTTACTTCATCTTCAATGGTAACAGCCCCCGCTATTGCTACCTGTGCGGCCAATAAACAATTGCGTCCAATAACAGTATCATGCCCAATATGAACCTGATTGTCCAGTTTTGTTCCGGCTCCGATGATGGTATCGGATGTTACCCCTCGATCAATGGTGCAGCTGGCTCCTATTTCCACCTCATCATGTATCAACACCCGTCCACAGCTATTCATTTTTTTATACTGTACCGGACGGTTTGTTTTTCTATTGTAATAAAATGCATCGCTCCCAATTACCGAGCCCGCTTGAATCACTACATGGTTGCCAATAACACAATGATCCAGAATGGTAACATTAGGATGGATAATACAATTAGCTCCAATCTTTACATGATTACCAATATATACTCCCGGCAGTATTTGTGTGTCCTTTCCAATTACAGCTGTTGTGCTGATAGGTTGCAGTGATGGATTAAAAGGGCGATAGGCTTCTACAATACGCAGATATGCCTCAAAAGGGTTCTCTACAACCAACAGCGCTTTTCCTGCAGGCACTTCCACTTTTTGGTTTATGATGATAAAACTCGCTGCAGACTGAATACAGGTGTTATAATATTTGGGATGATCCACAAAAACTAAATCGCCCATTTGTACGCAATGAATTTCATTGATACCCTTTGCTACAAAGTCATTATCTCCTATGAGTGTAGCACCAATTAATTGTGCAATTGTGGTAAGTGGAATGGGGTTTTCAAACTGCATGCGATTTGATTTTTACAAAGGTAGTAGCGATTGCAATGCCGTCTTTCAATTACGCTTATCCACATGAATTTTTAAAATGTTGATAAAATGGATCCTAAAATATTTTTTTAATAAACAAATAAGTTCTTAATATTGTGAAGGGAAATTCGTTTCCCAGTACTTACTAACCCATCCATATAGATCCCTCCGATTACGGAGGGATTTTTTATTTACCAATTCTGATACCTTTACATAAAGCAATTCTATGCTTAAATCCATGACCGGCTTTGGCAGAGCCGCTATTTCAGTAGGCGATAAGCTGTTTGCCATTGATCTCAAATCTCTCAATGGCAAACAATTTGAACTACAATTAAAAATGCCTGCCTTACTCAAACCATTTGAATTTGAAATTCGAAAATGCTTAGCAGAAAATCTGGGACGGGGCACCATTGATTGTCAAGTCAGTTTAAAAGATGCAGGCCCCATTATTCCTGTATCGATCAATACGCAGATGGCTCGCTCCTACTACCAATCGTTAGCACAATTAGCTGTTGAACTTGGCTTGGACACCAGCCAATTGTTGCCTTCTTTATTAAAATTACCGGATGTGATTACTTCCGGAAGCGAAGGGCTGGCAGAAACAGAGTGGGAACTATTCAAGCAAGGTTTACAAGAAGCTATTACTGCCATAAATAAGCATCGTACAGAGGAAGGAAAGGCATTGGAAACAGATCTGCTGGAGCGAATCGCTCAAATAGAAAAGCGACAAATAGCAATAGCCGAATTAGATCCGGTGCGTCGTGAAAAGCTTCGTGCTTCAATGAATAAGTCCATGAAAGAACATCTCAAGGAGGAAGCCATTGACCGGAACAGAATGGAACAGGAGCTGATTTATTATATCGAAAAGATGGATATCACTGAAGAGTTGGTTCGTCTTAGCAATCATTGCAGTTATTTTCGAGAGCAGGTCGAATCAGCCGAAGAGGGAAAAGGGAAAAAGCTCTCCTTTATTCTACAAGAAATAGGTCGCGAAATCAATACAACGGGTTCTAAGGCCTATGATGCCGGCATCCAGCGATTAGTGGTAGAAATGAAGGACGAACTGGAAAAGGCAAAAGAACAGGTGCTTAACATACTTTAGCCACAGAATCCCTGTTTTTTCGGCTTAATTTTGTTGCATGCGTAAATCGCGTTTTCTTTTTACACTGAGCTTTCTATTGCTGCTCAGTACAAGCAATTTTTCTTGTACCTCCATCAATTTATATGAACAAACCATTGCTATTCCTGCCCACAGATGGCATAGTAATTTTATTCCACAGTTTGCTTTTGTAATTGCTGATACCGCTGATCGTTATGATTTTTCAATTACAATTCGGCACCGAGATCTGTATCATTATAACAATATTTGGCTGGAAGTAGCCTTGCAAAGCCCAGACGGAAAACAATACCGATTCAAAACAGAAAAGCAATTGGGCACCAATCAAGCAGGATGGTTGGGTACAGGCATGGACGATGTCTACGAACACCGCATTTCCTTGCTGAATGAATTAATAGAAAACCAGGTGTCTTTTCGAAAAAAAGGAAAATATACTGTGTCCGTCAAACAAATTATGCGCGAAGATCCTTTGGAACAAGTGTTGAATGTTGGGCTTAGAGTTGAAAAAAGGCATTGATGGCAACAGATTCTCGCAAATTAAAACTCAGAAGGACCACCATTGTGTACTGGTCCTTACTGGTCTATATACTTGCCGCATTACTTTGGTGGTTAGTTTCACTTGAAAACCAAAATCAACAAATCCGCACTCAGCAACTTCAATTGCTGGAATTGCAGACGCCGCAGTTAGATCTGGCTGAAAAAGAAAAAAGAGTAGCAGCTATCGAATCCCTGGCCAACAGGAACAGTACAAAATTCTATGGCGAAGGCCTTACTTTTTTAATAGTGATACTTATTGGTGCTATTGGCGTATTTAGGGCTGTTCGCAGACAGCTACGAGCGCAACAACAACAGCAGCAATTTATGATGGCGGTAACCCACGAGTTAAAAACGCCTATAGCCGTAACTCGATTGAACCTGGAAACCATACAACGCTATAAGCTGGAACCCGAAAAACAAGAGAAACTTATCCGTATTGCCTTAGATGAAACCAGTCGATTGAATCTGTTGACTAATAATATTCTGATTTCCTCACAGTTAGAGAATAATGGTTTTGCCAGTGAAAAGGAAGAGCTGGATTTTTCGTTGTTGGTAACAGATTGTATTAAAGATATGAGCAATCGGTTTCCAGGTCGGGTAATTGAATCCTCGATTGAACAAGAAATAGATTTACAGGGAGATGCTTTGCTGCTTCAAATGCTAATGAATAACCTTTTGGAAAACGCAATAAATTATTCGCCAGCGCAATCCATCATTTCGGTTCAACTTAATAAAACAGGAAATGAAGTGTATTTGGAAGTGGCTGATCAAGGAGAAGGCATAGCGGATACAGAAAAAGATAAAATCTTTGAACGATTTTATCGAATCGGCAATGAAGCTACTCGCACTACCAAGGGCACAGGCCTGGGATTATATTTATGCGAGCGTATTGCCCATCATCACAAAGCCACAATAGGAGTTAAGGACAATGTTCCAAGAGGCAGTATTTTCCATATTAACTTTGCTCCATGAACCAACCGGAAAAAGGGTCCATCCTTTTAGTGGAGGATGAAGAAAATTTACACGAAGCACTCAAGCTAAATCTTGAATTGGAAGGATACGGCGTTAGTTCGGCCTACGATGGTGCTGCTGCCTTAAAAGCAATTGCTAACGAGTATTTTGACCTACTTATTCTGGATGTAATGCTTCCTGAGATAAATGGATTGGATGTTACAGAATCAATCCGTATCAGCAATAATGAAATCCCCATTATCATCTTAAGTGCAAAAAATACAAGTGCGGACCGGGTTTGTGGATTAAAAAAAGGAGCGGATGATTACCTGACCAAACCCTTTAATCTCGAAGAACTTCTTTTGCGTGTTTCTAAACTCATTGATAAAAATAAAAGACTGCAGGACAGAAACTCCATAGATCTGGTATATCAATTTGGGTCCAACACAATTGACTTTAAAGCACAGGAAGCCATTGGAGTGGCTGGAACACCTATTCAACTTTCCAAGAAGGAAACCATGCTATTGAAATTGCTCATCGAGAATAAGAACGAGGTGGTTCCTCGGGAAAAAATATTACAAACCGTTTGGGGCTATCAGGTATATCCCACCACACGTACCATTGATAATTTTATCCTGAATTTTAGAAAGTATTTTGAAACAGATAGCCGTAATCCCCGCTACTTTCATGCTGTTCGTAGCGTAGGTTATAAGTATTCGGATTAATAGGTTATAGATCTCCTAACCGGGGGCGCAATACAATTTGCTCTACGCAGGCCTGAGGCGACAATTGAGCAGCTTGTAGCACCATTTTAGCTACATCATCAGCTTCCAGGATTCGCCCGGATGAATTATCAAAATCACCCCAGGAGTCCGTCAGTACCGCTCCAGGATACACTCCTGTTACCTTAACTCCGGTTGGTTTTAACTCCTCCCGCAGGTTTTGTGTAAATCCATGCAGCGCATGTTTGCTGATGCAATAAGAGCCTCCATTTGGATAAGCCTGTAAGGAAGCAATGGAACAGATATTAAAAATATGCCCTGCGCCTCTTTGTATCATGGTGGGAAGCAAGGCTCGAGTCAGGTGATACGCGCTACCTAAATTCACTTGTAAATGTTTTTCCAGTTGACCAGCCGGTTCATCTGCTAGTGACCCGGGCTGATATACTCCTGCATTGTTGATTAAAATATCGGGGGTGGATAAAGAAAGGCACCATTGACCCAATTCCATGGCTTGCTCCGCAATGGACAGGTCTACTGCCTTTTCGTGAATCTCGCTATTAGGAAATTGCTTGCGCAGCTCCTTAGCCGTAACTGCCAACCCTTCTGCATGTCTGGCTGATAGCAATAATTTATATCCTGCTGTGGCAAATTGAATAGCCAATGCCTTTCCAATTCCACGAGATGCTCCTGTAATAATTACTGTTAACGCCATACCCATTGTTTATCCTTATTTTGCAAAGGTATCAACCCCTGATTAAATCATTTCATTTGTCCTCCGCAATTACTTACAAACATATTTTCTTTGATCTGGATCATACCCTTTGGGATTTTGAAGCCAATGCAAAAGCAACTCTGCAACATCTTTATACAACATTGGATTTAGCCACACGCGGGGTGGATGACTTTGAACGATTCTATAGGAATTATCTGCTGCATAATGAGAAATTATGGGGGCGTTACCGAAATGGTTTTATTCGTCAAGATGAGCTACGTATCAAGCGGATGCGTCTTAGTCTATTGGATTTTAAAATAACAGACGAGCCTTTAGCGGAGACTATGAGTAGAGCATTTCTGGATCTGCTTCCCAGTAGGACCTTACTTTTTCCTCATGCAATTGAAATATTGGATTATTTAAGCAACAAAGGGTATGTACTGCATTTAATTACCAATGGTTTTGAAAAAACACAACATAGCAAACTAAAATATTCGGGACTCACACATTATTTTAATGCGGTAATCACTTCTGAAGCCTCAGGCAGTTTAAAACCAAAGCCTGAAATTTTTACCTACGCATTTGAAAAAGCAGGTGCGATGCCAGCGGAGAGTGTGATGATCGGAGATACGTTGGAAGTAGATATTCTGGGAGCGCGTAATGCAGGCATTCATCAGATCCACGTAAATCATATTTCGCAAGAAATAGAGCCGCTTTCCGATGGAAGCTTTCCTACTCACACCGTATTTTCATTGCTTGAGCTAAAAAATATTCTCTGATCAGAGTGTGGCCAATACGGTAACGCCACCTTTAGGCCTATCTCCTAATTTGACTAGAATCTTTGCATCAAGGGGTAATAATAAATCTACCCTTGATCCAAATTTTATAAAACCCATTTCCTCGGTTTGTTTTACCTCTTGACCCGGTTTTAAATAATTGACTATGCGTTTAGCCAATGCCCCAGCAATTTGTTTTACCAGAATTTCTTTGCCATTCGATTGATATACCACGCTATGTCTTTCGTTTTCAGTAGAAGATTTTGGATGCCAGGCTACCAGGTACTTACCGGGGTGGTATTGGCTATACAAAACTTGGCCGCTTACCGGGTTACGATTCACATGCACATTTAAAGGACTCATGAATATAGATACCTGAATACGACGATCACTAAAGTATTCGTCCGCTTGCACTTCCTCGATTACCACTACTTGACCGTCTGCAGGTGCAATTACGGCCCCTTCTTGCAACGTATGCGTACGGGATGGTACGCGAAAAAAAGAAAGGATAAAAATCCAAAAGCTTATAGTAGTAAACAAAGTTAGACCCATCACCAATGTAGAAGTGCTGGTATAACAGACGCCGGCATTAATGAGCACTACTGCCCCAGTTACCCATAAAATAGTAGGCGTACCTTCTCGATGTAAAGTCATTGCTTGCGCTTTAATTGGACGCAAATATAGGTATTGCCGTTTCTAGGAAAGAAACAATCGAATATAAAGCCAAATAACAGGTATGGTAATCAATATGGAATCAAACCGATCCAAAAACCCTCCATGCCCAGGCAAGATAGAACCGCTGTCTTTTATGCCCGCCATTCGTTTAAGTTTAGACTCAAATAAATCTCCCAAGGTTCCGGCAATAGCCGCCACAAGAGCAATGATGTACCAATGAAAGGAATCAATTGGAGTTAATTGATCAAACATCAGCAGATCTCCCAATAAAAGATCCGCAATGGCGCCACCTGCCAATAGCGTAAGGAGTATGCCCCCTATTGTACCCTCCCATGTTTTTTTTGGAGAAACGATCGAAAGTGGTGTTTTCCCAATGGATGTACCTACTATATAGGCCATGGTATCATTGATCCACATAAACACAAAAACAACCAAGGGCCACTGTGCCCAGGCAGGAGCAGCAAGTCCTGTGCTTGCTTGATGTAGCGTAATGTAATGCAGATCCAAAAACAACACCCAACTCAGCGTAATATAAACAAGCCCCAAGAGAATGTAAAGAAGAGAATGCTTGAATCCTTGAATGATTTTTTGAAACTCTACCCAGCAGCCTGCGTGAATTACTATCATCAACATCCAAAAACTGATATCATTCCACAAAAGTGCGGTTAGCATTACCGCCACAAAGAAAAAAGACGTGGTGACCCTGGTGGAAAATATGGAACGATTAATTGGCATTGGACCTGTTGTTATTCCTTTGTAATTGTTTCTTCCGTTTCAATTTGTTCATCGGATACGGGATTACCATGATTGATCATCCAATGCAAATTCATGGTTACCATCAATGCACTGACCAATCCTGCGTAAAGTAATGCGTCAGGTGCAACCACAGTTTCTTCATTTAACATAGATGGATTAAAATAGACCAACGTGATAAGTGTGGCATCATATAAAAAATGCGCCAATATGGCTACCCACAAACTACCGCTATACCAATAGATGGCTCCTAACAATATTCCCAATGCAAAACGCGGAAAGAAACCATAAAACTGCATGTGTAATGCCGCAAACAAGAAAGCCGAAAAAATTATAGCCGGCCAGGCCTGACCAAACTGTCGAACAAAAATGCGTTGTATTACCCCGCGAAATAACAGCTCCTCTCCCACTGCGGCCAATCCTGCCACAAAAAATAAATTCAAAAAAAGATCCTTCACCGAATGTCGAGACAGTAAGGCTTTTACAGTTTCATTGACTTCATCCTCTTTGGAACGAATCCAGTTAGTTAATTCAGCAGGAAATTCTATAGTCCTATTAACCTCACCCAACCATTGTACCATGGGTAATGCAATTAATATAGCAGCCGCTCCCACAAACCAAAAACCTGAATAATTAGGTTTTCTTAATCCCAGGTAGGTTATCGTTGATTGTGCTGTAAAATATTTTCCCGCAAACCAGCTGGGAATTAAAAAAAGTCCAATGAACTGAACTGCTTGCATCCCTCGGATAAAAAAAGGAAGCCAGGGATGTTTAGGATCAATAGTATCCAGTGCAGCTACTTGTTCCAGCGTTATACCCGTTATTATTGTCAACGCATAAGTGCCCATCATTCCTATTACAAAAAAACTAAGGAGTGAAATACTGAGTAATAAAAAAAGCTGTTGGCCTGCTGTTTTGTGCTGAAAAAGTCCCTTCATGAATCCGTGGCTGTTTAGGTTGTAAATTTGTGCGTTCTTGTTGAACTGCGTAATGATCAAAAATAAGTAAATCCAAACGATGGTCAGAATTGGCAACATTTCTTTACCTGACTTCCCGCTTTTGCTTGCGCCTATGGAGGATGTGAGTGATCCGCCTTTTCGTGCTGTGTGCAAGGATAATGGAGCCGATTTGATGTATACGGAGTTTATTTCCTCCGAGGGATTGATTAGAGATGCCATTAAGAGCAGAAAAAAATTGGACATTTTTGATTACGAACGTCCTATTGGTATACAAATTTTTGGAGGGGATGAAGAAAGCTTGGCACTTGCAGCCAAAATAGTAGAAGTTACTCAACCCGATTTACTGGATATTAATTTTGGTTGCCCGGTAAAAAAAGTGGCTTTGAAAGGAGCCGGCGCCGGTGTGTTGCGAGATATTGACCTGATGGTACGCTTAACAGCCGCTGTTGTAAAATCTACTTCATTACCTGTTACTGTAAAAACACGATTAGGTTGGGATCAGGATAATAAAAACATAGAAGAAGTAGCAGAACGATTACAGGATGTGGGCATACAAGCACTAGCCATTCATGGACGAACCAGAATGCAACTCTATAAAGGAGAAGCAGACTGGACGCTTATTGGGAAAGTAAAGAATAACCCTCGCATCAAAATACCCATCTTTGGAAATGGAGATATCGATTCGCCAGAAAAAGCATTGGCTTATAAAAATAGATACGGGGTGGATGGAATTATGATTGGCAGAGCCGCTATTGGGTACCCGTGGATCTTCCGTGAGATCAATCATTTTTTAAAAACCGGTAAGCAGCTGGATCCACCCAGTGTGGAAGAAAGAGTAGCGGTGTGTCGTAAACACCTGCGTTTTTCCATTGATTGGAAAAATCCAGTGGTTGGCGTCAATGAAATGAGAAGGCATTACGCAAATTATCTCAAAGGACTTCCTAACATTAAAGAGTTTCGCAACCAACTGGTTACTTTAAAAACCGAGGCAGAGATCAATGCGGTTCTGGATCAGGTGACCAATACTTATGCTGGTTATCAATTTGAAAAAACGCCCATTGAACTGATCAACTACCACCAACATTGTCCTGTTAATTAAAGGCAATTGTTTTTCATCCAATTAACTTTTTAAATATCCACAATTTTCCGCGAAAGGGAGGGTACTTCACAGAAGGATCTGTCCAAGTGGGTGTTTTTAAAATACTCTTCCGATGACTAAACGTATCAAAAGAATATTTACCATGATAGGCGCCTACTCCACTGTTTCCGCGACCGCCAAATGGAAGGCGATGATTCAATAAATGAAATACCGAATTGTTGACACAGGCCCCGCCTGCAGGAATACGCTGTAACCATTGTTTTTCTTTTTTCCTACTTCCTGTATATACATAGAAAGCAAGCGGGTTTGGATTGCGTGCAATGATAGCATAGGCTTCCTCAAAAGAAGTAAATGAAATTATCGGAAGCAAGGGCCCAAAAATTTCTTCCTGCATCAACGGAGAATCCAGATTTACATCCGTCAATAGCGTAGGCGCAATATATCGTGTATCCCGATCATAGGAACCTCCGGTCAATAGGGTTCCCATAGAGAGATAATTAACCAATCGATCAAATTGTCGGGTATTGATGATTCGTCCATAATGATTGCAATTCGATGGATCAGCGGAGAAAAATTCTTTCATCACCTTTTGCAGTACGGCAATAAATCGGTCCCGCACCGAAGCGTGTACTAAAATATAATCAGGCGCCACACACATTTGCCCGGCATTACTCCATTTGGCAAGTGCAATTCGTTTAGCAGCTACTTCAATTGAAGCATCATCCTCCACCACACAGGGACATTTTCCGCCAAGCTCCAATGTAACGGGTGTTAATTTATCTGCCGCCATTCGGTAAATAATTCGCCCTACTGTTGTACTACCGGTATAAAATACATGATCAAAACGGAATGAGTCCATCAACGATGGAATCACCGTAGCTCCATCTCCTTCCACCAGATAAACATAAGTGGGTTGAAAAACTGATGCAATGATTGTTTGCATGATGGCTGTTGTTGCGGGCGCAAATTCGCTGGGCTTCAATACCACGCAGTTGCCGGCTGCAATTGCTCCTACCAATGGATTGAATAATAGCTGTAAGGGATAATTCCAGGGTGCAATAATTAACACTACCCCCAACGGTTCAGACATGATACGGCTGGAGGAAGGAAGGTTAAGCAGATTTGTACTAACGGTTTGTGGTTGAACCCACTGATCCAGCTTCTTAAGGGCCAGATTGATTTCAGCAATTACCAATCCTGTTTCTGATGCCCATACTTCCTCGGGACTTTTGTGTAAATCTTGATACAAGGCCTCATTAATGGCTTGTTCATGATGCAGAATGGACTCGCGTAATAATCTTAACTGCTGTTTTCTAAATTCAACTGGTTGCGTTATTCCAGATGAAAAATATTCCCGCATCTTTGTTAAGGTTGGAACATAGTCCATATCTAATTTTTGAACCAAGTTAAGAAAACCACCACTATGGATGACGCACATTTCATGAAAATGGCCCTGCAAGAAGCAAAAAATGCCATGCAGGAAGAAGAAGTGCCTGTTGGTGCCGTGGTGGTTCAAGACGGAAAAGTGATTGCCAGAGGACATAATATGACTGAGCGCCTGCAGGACCCAACAGCCCATGCTGAAATGATTGCTCTTACGGCTGCTTTTAATGCGCTGGGTAGTAAATACCTGCCTGAAGCTACTTTATATGTAACAGTAGAACCCTGCCCCATGTGTGCCGGTGCTTTATATTGGAGCAAAATAGGTCGTGTGGTATATGGCACCGCCGATGAAAAAAATGGATATAGACGATTAGCAGGGTCAAACTGGGCATTGCATCCCCAAACAAAATTGTCCACAGGTTGCTGTGCAGAAGAAGCAGCCCAATTAATGAAGGATTTTTTCAAAGCTCGTCGTTGACCAGCCAGTCTGTTGTAATTTTGTTATTCTAAAAAAATAAATCATGCCGTTTACATTAGCGCCTCTCCCTTACGCTCACGATGCTTTGGAACCACACATCGATACACTTACCATGCAAATTCATCATGGAAAACATCACCAGGCTTATGTCGATAACCTGAATAAAGCAATAGCCGGTACCCCTCATGAAAACAAATCGATCGAGCAGTTAGTAAAAGAAGCGGGAAGCATTTCTCCAGCTGTTCGCAATAATGGTGGCGGACATTGGAATCATACTTTTTTTTGGGAGAGTTTAGCACCACAAGCAGGAGGAGCCCCATCTGGTAAACTGGAAGAAGCCATTCAGCAAGCATTTGGTTCTTATGCCGGATTTCAGGAAAAGTTTGCGGCTGCCGGCTTAACTCGTTTTGGAAGTGGTTGGGCTTGGTTGATTGTGAAAGAGGGAAAATTAGAGATCTGCTCTACTCCCAATCAAGACAATCCACTCATGGAAATTGCCGAAACCAAAGGAACACCATTGTTAGGAGTTGATGTGTGGGAACACGCTTATTATCTTAAGTACCAAAATAGAAGAGCAGATTACTTAGCTGCTTTTTGGAATGTGGTCAATTGGAATGCCATTGCCACACGTTTTGAAAACGCGCAGTAAATACACTTGTTAAGGAACCGGATCGTAGCCGCTGCTTCCCCAGGGATGACAGCGGCTAATTCTTTTTATAGCTAAGCCTGATCCTTTCCAAAGGCCATGCTTTTGTAAAGCTGAAGCTGCATAGTGCGAACAAGAAGGAGTAAATCTGCACTTTGGACCCAGCCAAGGGGAAATTACCCACTGATAAATTCTGATGAGCACTAAAAAAGGAAAAATCAATATTTTTTTTATCATAAAACTGATTGACCAAGGTTAGCATTTATTTTTTGTAATGCTTTCTCTACTGCTTTATACAATTCCTGAAATTCAGTAGACTCTTGTGCAGTATAAATAAAAAAAAGGTCCAGTCCTTTTTCGGTTGTGTCTGGTAAAACAAGGATTTGTTTTTGTAAACGATAGGATTCCCGAAGTTGACGCTTGATACGATTACGGTCAACAGCTTTTTTAAATACTCTTGCAGAAACGCCCACCCCTGCACGAATTCCCGTTTGTTTCACGGTTTTATAAAATACACGAATCATCCCTACGTTAAAGCGTTGTCCATCCTTGAAAAGTTGATCGATGGACTTTCTGCTTTTTAGTCTTTCTGTTTTACCAAATGTATTGCGGGTCATCCTGTAGAAATAAAAAAGCTCCGGTTTATCCGGAGCTATAAAGTTATCAAAACCTCAACGGAGGTTTTATTATTTCAATTTACGCTCGTCAGAAACTGTTAGCTTCTTGCGACCTTTTGCACGGCGGCTGGCTAACACTTTACGACCATTAGCGGTTTGCATACGCTTACGAAAACCGTGTACAGTTTTGCGGCGTTTGCGATGCGGTTGAAATGTACGTTTCATAATATTCTCAATTTTTCACGTTTGATGAAAGATGAATCGGGAGAACGATTCGGATTTCCATTTTCATACGGCAGGTCACCACACCCGACGCTTTGTGAAAGGACGGCAAAGGTAAGGTTTTCAGGGGAGGAGAAAAAGAAAAATAAGATCTTATTAATCAGCAATTTAGCAATTAGGCGGCATCAGCTGAACCTCTCGGGAGCTAACAGGAGCTCCAAAAAAATGAGCCGCTTGTTTGTCAAAGGCAGCAGCACTATCTGTGGTACTAAACGTAACTGTGGCTTGTTGTGTACAACGGTTGGCAATCTCGGGATGTCTTTTCAGATAGTCTACCAAACTGGCAGCCACAATCTGACCTTGTGAAAGCAATTGTACGTTTGAGGGAAGGTATTGCCGGATTTTTTGTTCTAACAACGGGTAATGGGTACAGGCCAATAATAAAAGATCAATCGTAGGATCTTTTTTAAAAATAGCGTCAAGATGTTTTTTTACAAAATAATCAGCACCAGGTCCTTCCTGTTCGTTATTCTCAATCAACGGTACCCACATGGGACAAGCCTCTTGATAGACTTTTAATTGCGGGTAAAATTTTTCTATTTCTATTGGGTAGGATTGGGATTGTACCGTTCCTTCTGTAGCCAGTATGCCTACGGCTCCTGCTTTGGTGTATTGTCCTAATACTTCTGTGGTAGGTCTGATTACACCTAACACACGATTAGTTGGGGCCAATTGCATCAGGTCTTTTTGTTGAATAGTGCGTAATGCTTTTGCAGATGCTGTGTTACATGCTAAGATTACCAATGGGCATCCCTGATTGAAAAACCATTGCACGGCTTCGAGGGTATATTGGTAAACGGCGTCAAAAGATCTATTGCCATAGGGCGAACGCGCACTGTCTCCCAAATAACAAAAATCGTGTTGTGGAAGCTGTTGCACCAAACTGCTAAGTACAGTTAGTCCTCCGTAACCGGAGTCGAATACACCAATCGGTCCTTTAGCAGTGGAAAGTGGATTCAGCATTGTACAAATGTATGCACCGAAAAGTAAAACGCCCGATCCAAAGGATCGGGCGCCACTTATAGCTATCAATATTTTATTTTGCGGCCGGAGCTGCGGGAGCCTTTGGCAAGGTCAACTTTAGTTTTGCGGCAACTGCGGCAATCATATCATCCGCATCAGGTGCCACTAGTAAAGATTCCTTATTCATCACATGCGTATATCCTTTTTCCTTGGCTACAGCACGGATGGCGTCATAGATCTTTCTGTAAAGCGGCGCAAGCAGTTCGTTCTGCTTTGCTTCCATTGCTTGATTTACAATTTGCTGCCAGTTTTGAATAGTATTGACCAGCTGAGGCAATTCCTCTTCCAATTGCTTTTTAACAGCAGCTGGCGGTGGCTTCAACGTGTCTTTGTATACACTGTCTTTGTACTGATAAGTTTGAATCAGAGAGGCATACTGTGGATTGATAGAGTCTTGCTGATAATGAGTGAGGATCGAATCAAACTTGCTGATCTCGGGCATTAATGAGAGAACGTTCTCCACATTAATATAGCCGATCTTGATCTGTGCCTGAGATACTTGGGTAAAACCAAGCAAACCGATCAATGCCATAATGGCTACGTACTTTTTCATGTTTTGGTTTTTATAAATAGAAGTTGCTATTAACGTATTCCTAATTCTTTCAACACCTCCTCGCTTTTGTCAAGCTTGGGGTCGGCAAATATAATGGTAATTCCCTCACTTTTGTCCAAGACAAAATCATAACCCCGACTAGAAGCGAGCTTTTGAATAGCATTGTAAACCTTATCCTGTACCGGCTTAACCAGCTCCTGTCTTTTTCTAAATAGTTCTCCTTCAAATCCAAAGCGTCTACGTTGTAGATCCCGCAGTTCTTTTTCTTTAATGAACAACTGGTCTTCTCTTCTTTTTTTCAATTCAGCGGTAAGCATCACTTGTTCTGCATCAAACTCACGATACAAACGATCCAGCGACAGTTGCATACTGTCAATTTCTTTTTGCCAGTTAGCTGCCATTACATCCAACTGTTGTTGTGCGGTTCTGTATTCCGGCATCTTATCAAGGATGTATCGCGTATCTACTATTGCGTATTTCTGTGCAGCACCAAAGAGTGCTGTAAAGAGAAAGCCGAATACCAGTAAATATTTTTTCATACTCAATAATTATTCTGGTTCAAACCCTAGCATAAAGGTGAAGCGAGAAATTCCTTTCAGCCCGTTGGAATGACCGGGAGTAGCTCGGTCTAAACCAAGTCCATAGTCAAATCCAAGTAGTCCAAACATAGGAAGGAAAAATCGCATACCCACTCCCACACTACGACGTAAGCGGAAAGGATTATAATCTTTGTAATTGTACCATCCATTGGCCGCTTCAAAAAAGCTAAGCGCATATATAGTACTGCTGGGATTGGTTACTAATGGAAAGCGAGCTTCCAATTGATACTTGTTGAAAATAGTAAAGAATTGGCTTGCACTTTGCTGATCCGGGTTGATGGTTGGGTCGGAGGTTTGGTAAACCGGATATCCGCGATGTGCAACAATGTCATAGCCCAATAATCCAAAGTTATTTGTCAAACCGGCATCGCCCACTTGGAAACGCTCAAAAGGAGAGTAGGGCAGATCTGAATTGTAACGTCCCATGAATCCGTACTTGGCAGCTAACTTCAATACAAACTGCCGATTTTTTTCAGTCCCCAATGGTTTTCCAATGGGTACATACCATTCCGCATTGAAACGCCATTTGTGATATTCAGGTCTGCGATAAGCATTGTAGCCAGACCTAACATTGCCCAATATGGAATAGGGAGGTGTTAGCTGCACGCTGGCCAGAAAATTAGATCCACTGGTAGGAAATATAGGATTGAATACGGACGAACGTTGCAAAGCTATTTTTACGCTCACATTATTGGAGGTTCCGGATGTGAAGTCAGTGCTGAAAATTGGATAATTGGCAAGTTTATAGCGGGTGTAGTTGAACGTAAGTAACAAATTGAAATAATCGTCAGGCCATTTTAATTGTTTACCAAATGCAACGGAGAATCCACTGGTGCTGAGATAATTGGTATCAGAGCGTGCCTTATCAATTCTGCCGGTAAATGGATCAAATGCATTGGAAAAACGGCTACTGTTAAAACCAAAGGTCAAAGAATTTCTTTTCTTTCCTCCTAACCAAGGCTCAGTAAAAGAAGCGCTGTAAGATCGATAGGCCTGTCCATTAGACTGTAATCGTACGCTTAGTTTTTGTCCATCTCCTGTTGGCAGGGGATCCCAGGCAGATTTTTTCCAAATATTTTTTACAGAAAAATTATTGAACGTAACACCCAGGGTACCAGTTAAACCAATTCCACCACCCCAACCTGCAGAAAGCTCTAGCTGATCTGCCGATTTTTCTTCCAACTGCCAATTGATATCAACGGTTCCATCATCTTGGTTTGGAACAACACCCGGATTAATTTTTTCCTGATTAAAGAATTGCAGATTTCCTAATTCACGCTGTGAACGGATCAATTGCGCACGACTGAATAATTCACCTGGAACGGTGCGTAGTTCACGACGTACCACATGATCCTTTGTTTTTTCGTTGCCCGAAATGGTTACGTTTTTGATACGCGCCTGCGGACCCTCCATCATTCTGATCTCATAATCAATGGTGTCGTTGTAAACAGCAATTTCTACTGGCTCGGCGCGGAAGAACAAATAACCATCATCCATATAATATCCGCTAATATCACCGCCTTCCTGAGAAGCTTCTTTGCCCAATCTTTTATTCAACACCACCACGTTGTAAATATCTCCTTTGTTAATCCCCAACAATTGATTGAGTAATGAATCAGAAAATTTAGCGTTGCCCTTCCAATTAATATTTCCAAAATAATAACGATGCCCCTCGTTGATTTTAAAGTCTATTTTTAAATTGCCCTTTGAGGTGAGATACTGAGTGTCGGCAATTATTTGTGCATCCCGATAACCCAGAGAGTTGTAATGATTGAGTAACTTTTCCTTGTCTTCTTCGTACTTCTTATCATCAAATTTTGCCGAGCTTAATAATTTAATCCGAACATAAGGATCCAATACGCGCTTAGTGCGGCTGGGCGATAGAAATCCCAGGGTCTTAAAATACTCACGAAAACTTGCAACTGTATTTGTTCCGTAAGGACCTGTGGCCTGATCTGGGCGCAGCGTAATTCGTGTAGATTCCTTAGTGCCTTTAAATTGTTTTTTCAATCGCAGATCGTCTACCTGTTCGTTTCCATAAAAATTAATATCCCCAATACGAACTCGGTTGCCCTTGGCAATATTGATCAAAAGCATATTTGAATTGGCAAAAGTGGGATCTGGCTTTTCTTCCAACTTAACCTGAACATTTCTGAATCCTTTTTCGGCATAATGTTTGGAGATTTTTTCAATGATCTCCCTGCGGGTATTTTCAGTGATGATGGTCTGCTTGGTCAGGTTAATCTTAGAAAGAATGTCTTCTTCCTCCGGTTTGCGAATTCCTATGAATTTGTAATTTCCAAGACGAGGTCTTTCTTGCACATTGATCTCCACCCAAACTTTATCATCCTCTAATTTTGTAATATACACCTGTGCACCAGAGAATAGTTTTTGTCTCCATAAATTACTAATGGCCTTTCCAAAAAGCTCAGCACCGGGGTGTACAAACTTATCGCCAGGATGCAGGTTTGCAATGGAATAAACAATGGATGTATCCAAGTAACGAATACCGGTAATTTTTACATCCGCAACGATATATTCCTTTACAATTCGAGCTTTTTCCCATTCCAAAAGGCGGGGGTCTACAGAAGTAGGCTTAGAGCTGTCCGAGCTTTCCTGTGCTTGAACAGGAGGAATAAAGCTTAAAGTAGTAAGCCCAAGGAGCAATAAATAGTGAGGCAGTGAATTTAAACGCATCAGTTTCAATGTGTTATATAATACCAGCATTTAGCCGGTCGGCAAATTAAGGTTAAAAATCGAAAGTCTTTGTTAAAGCTGCTCACTGATTTTTCCAAAACGTCTCTCCCTTTGTTGATAATCCAACAAGGCATCGTACAGATTTTGCTTTCTAAAGTCTGGCCAACACACTTCCGTAAAGTATAATTCAGCATAAGCCAATTGAAAAAGTAGGAAATTACTTATCCTGTATTCTCCACTGGTTCTGATCATTAACTCAGGATCGGGGAAAGCATGCGTCGAGAGATGATCTTGTAAGGTTTGTTCAGTTATTTGAGTCCAATTCAGTTTTTTTTCCTCAACAGCACGGGCAATGTTACGCACTGCTTCCACTAACTCCCAACGCCCACTATAACTAAGTGCCATCACTAAATTCAACCCTGTGTTAGGAGCCGTCATCTCCAAAGCTTCCTTTAACTCATTTTGAGCAAAGTCGGGTAGCATACTCAAATCCCCGATCACATGTAAACGAATATTGTTCTTATTAAGCGTGGGCACTTCTTTTCGAATGGTAGTTACCAAAAGTTGCATCAGGCCCGAAACTTCCTCAGCCGGGCGGTCCCAGTTTTCTGTAGAAAAAGCATACAGGGTTAAGTACTTTATGCCTAATTCGGCAGCCGCCTCTACAATATCACGCACGCTTTCAACTCCGTGGTAATGGCCAAACAAACGGTCTTCCCCCCTATCCTTAGCCCAACGACCATTCCCATCCATGATGATGGCAATGTGGCGGGGTAAACGATTTTTATCTAATGATGGGGGAACCAGAGCCGACATAAGTTGTTCAAGTCAGTTGTAAAGTTACCCATTTTAGTCGGCAGCCGGGCATTTATAACTAAAGAGGTTGAAGCTGAATGTAAGTTGGGCCGTAACAAATTGATCTCGTTGTTTACTGCCATTTCCACGTTGAAGGCCGGGGATTCCAATGGGAGTGCCTAGTTCATAAGACCTGTCGCTTAGTAGTTGTGCATCAGCAACACCACTAGGGGGTTTTGGAAAAGCAGCGGGGTTTACATAAGTAGTGCTCACATCGTCCAGATAATCTGTGTTGGTGAACCGATGTACAATTTCCAATCCTATATTGTACCTGCCTCCAGCAATTGCATATTTTATTCCTCCCCCAAAAGGGATGCTTATTGCATTTGCACTATACATTTTTCGGTCGGGATATAGGGGGCTATTCTGCCCCTCTGTGCCAACGGGCAGTTCTCTAAAATAAACACGTTGATTATATAAAAACGCATAGGGATTATGCCTGAAATAACCTACCCCTAAAGTGATATAAGGAGTAAAGTTGAGCCCAGGCTCTTGAGGATCAAATCGAAAAAAATTAAAGTCCCCTTGCAATGCCAATTCCCATACGGAAGAATTAAAACTGAGATTACGTTTTAACTGAACAGGATTTTTTGTGTTGTAAATATCAGAATAGCCCAGTTCCACATAACTCAGCCCTACTCTTGCAGCAATATAATTGCCTAAGTTTCTTTTATAAAAAAAACTACCGGCAGCTTTGGGTCTGTTCAGGCGTGTGGTGGTATTAAGGTCTCCAAAATAATGGGCGGACCCAAGTCCTATGCCTACTTCTCCCAACAAATAATCTCCTTGTTGTGCCTGAACAGTAACAACAGAAAACGAAAAAAGAAAAACTCCAACCAGCGCTGACCAATATTTTAACTGTAACATACAAGAGTAACGTTTAAAAAAGTGATTTGGTATATATCAATTACGCTTATCGAGCCCCCAGGTGAGTTTGTTGTGTAGTGTTTGTAAGAAATTATTCTCACTCAACCTTAATAGGCTGATCGTAAATTGTTCCTTTTTTATAGCTAGTTGAATATCCTTGTGTACAGTTTCTCTACGAGCATCCAGCGAACAAATTATTTGCTCTCCCCTGCTTTCTACCTCAAAGGAAATAACATGATCATCGGGTACTACAATTGGTCGAACATTGAGATTATGCGGAGCAACCGGAGTAATCACAAAACTTTGAGAGTCCGGAAATACAATGGGTCCGTTACAGCTTAACGAATATCCGGTAGATCCCGTAGGCGTAGCCACAATTAACCCATCTGCCCAATAGGTATTTAAAAACTCACCATTCAAATAGGTGTGAATTTTTATCATCGAGTTGATATCTCTTTTAAGGAGAGTAAACTCATTCAATGCATAGGGAACATCTCCAAATAAAGGGATGTTTGCGTCCAGGTGAATCAATGTGCGATGATCCTCCACATAGGTTCGATTGGCCAAGGAATAAACAGCCAAATCAACCTGCTCTTTACCAATGCTGGCTAAAAATCCCAAACGACCGAAATTGATGCCCATTACCGCAATCTTTTTGTTTCTGATTAGTGCAATGGTATCCAACAAAGTGCCGTCGCCTCCTAAACTGATAATATGCTCAATGTCTCCCGTTAACTCTGCCGACTGTGTAAAAGTGCTGACTTGTGCAGATAAACGAACCTTTTCCTTTATTTGTTCATAAAGTGGCAGGTAGATGATTGGCTCAATTTGGTGTTTGTAAAGTGCCTCAAAAAAAAGCTGCAGCGGAAGAAGATGGGCTTCATCAAAAACCCGACTGTATATCGCTGCTTTCATGTCAAAAACTGCTGGTGCGGTGCAAAAATAGTCCGTTTTTGCCGAAGTTATTAAAGCTATACTCAATCCGGATGATTAAATCGTATAAGGAGAGTATATCAATTCCTAATCCAGCCGCATGTAAAAACTTGTTTTGCATAAAATTAAATCCGGGTTCCGGGCTGTGCACATAACCTGCGTTTGAGTACAGTTTTCCAAAAATGCGAAAAGGAACAGTTGTAATTGAGGTTCGTTTTCGAAGAAAGTCAGGCAATGGAATATTGATGCAAAATAATTCACGCGCAATGCCACTTCTAATATACCCGCCGGCTACCCCATCAATTACATTATACTCGAACCCACTCATAAAAATTTCATCGTATCCTAAAAATCGTCTGTTCACATAGGGTTGACTAAATGGAAGTTTTATCCCGGCATAGGACTCCAGTGTCAGTATGTTTTTTAATCCCAGCGGCCAAACCTTCTTGGTTTGCCAATGTAATTGCCACAAATTGAATGCGGGCGTAATACCTAATTTGCTAAAGCGAACCCGAGTAGCAAATCCTTCACGCGGATAGGGTATATAATCCATCTTGGCGTAGGTGAATTGATAATAGAGTTCAGGGAACTGATTAGTACGTCCAGGCGTTTGAAAATAATTTGGATTAGCACTAAGTACGGTGTCTGCTACTTTTTCGCTGAAATAAAAGAATCCAAAATTATGACGGGCAAATAATTTTTTTCGATAGGTTAACTCTCCGCCCAGGCTGGTAAAAGAGCGGACAAAGCCGGGCGTTCGTAAAAAAACCTGTTTGTCTGCAATGGTATTATAATTTATCTCATGCCCTTTGCCAGCACGGGCAACAACTCGAAAACCCCATTGCATTTTTTTGTCAAAGTAGGGTTTTTCATAACTAACCGACAGCTCCTTGGTGTACCCATTGATGAGCCACAGACGAAGCTTGTCGTTATGACCCGTTGTATTATTGTATAATAATTTTAATCCATAATTAACCCGTTTTAAACTGGCATGCTGTTCAATCAACCACTGGTTAATGTTGCGATCTACCAGATCAAAAAATGGAAAAGGAAATAAATACCAGCGCTCAACCACTTCTACTGTTATCTCCAAGCAGTTTCCCTCAAACCTGCTTGTATAGATACAAGCCGAATGAAATAATGCCGTGTTCATTAGCTGTTGTTCGCCCTGCTTAAACAGATCGATTAATTGCGATAAAGAAAATGACATTCCGGACCTAAAAGGCACTTCTCGTAAAACAATATTAGAACGTGTTTTTTTATTGCCATTAACAATAATGTTGGCAATTAAAAAAGTAGACCCGGTGTTGGTTTGCTCGGGCGTGTAAGAAGGTATATACTTAAGTACATCAACAATGGGCTCCGGCGAAGGGATGGAATCAAAAGCGCTATCTGTTTGTTGGGCCATCAATGGGTTTACCGACAACGCAAGAACGGCAACAAGTATAACATATGATTTCCATTGACACATACGGACGATTATCCAAAGCAGGTAGGCGGGGAATGTCAAATCTTGAGGTAATGAATCAAGTGATCGTAATTGCTTTTTAATTCATTTGCATATTGTTCTTCTCCCACATAATACAGAACAGTGTAGTCGTAACGTTGAAATGTAGCAATGATATCGGAGACTTCATATTTATTCAATCGAATGGTCAATTGAATGATCCCGGTTTGCTCATTAACTATGGTATTCAATTGTTCTAATTGGGCATCGTTAGACTCCACCAGTTTTGCCACTTCGCTGACCATATAATGTTGGGCTTCTTTTTCCAACACTAACAAGGCACCTCCCTCCTGTAGTCCTAAAAATTTTCCAATCGCTGTGAGTAGCTCCTGTACACTAAGGGTAGCAATTAATTCCTGCTGATCCGTTATTACGGGAACCAGTGTAAGACCTTGTTGATCCATCAACTGAATGGCTGCCAGAAAATGATCAGTAGGTTTAACAAACGGGCGGGGCAACGGCCAGGCTAATTGTTGAAGGGTTGTCGAATCGTCCATTACTTCAAATAAAGCCTCTTTGCTTATCAACCCTAAATAGGTATCTCCTTCCACCACGGGAATATGGCCCAATTGTTCGTCTTCCATAATAGCAAGAGTGGTGGCAACAGATTCAACATGCTGCACCCACGGATAGCCGGCGTAATTGAGATCCTGTATTTGCATCTACCAACGGTTAGGTATGCTGTAATTTATTCAAAAAACCATGAAGAATCTTATTGAATTCGTCTGGCACTTCCATCATTGGAGCATGCCCACATTTATCAATAAAATGTAATTCGCTGTTTAGGATTAATTTATTGAACTCGTGCCCTACAAAAGGAGGTGTAATAATATCGTTATTCCCCCAAATCAATAAAGTAGGTTTATGGATATGCTTCAATTCCTCTCCCAAATTATTTCTAATTGCACTTTTAGCAAGGGCAATAATCTTTATTACTTTCAAGCGATTGTTGGTGATGCTATAAATTTCATCCACCAACTCTTTTGTTGCAACGGCAGGATCGTAAAAAGTCTGGGATGCTTTTTTCTTGATATACTCATAATCGCCTCGTCTGGGGTAACTGTCCCCCATTCCATTTTCAAAGAGTCCTGAACTACCTGTGAGAATAAGTGATTTAACGCGTTGCGGATTCTTTAGGGTGTGAACCAATGTCACATGACCACCCAAGGAATTACCAAGCAGGTGTACATCAGTTAACCCAAGCGTTTCCAAAAAACGATTTACATATTTAGCCAAGCCTCCCACAGAAGTGTTCAGGATATCTAAATCCAATAAAGGTAGTTGGGGAATAATGACACGGTTATAAGGACGGAAATAATTATAAACACCCTCAAAATTATTAAGGGTACCAAACAGCCCGTGAAGTAGAATCAAGGGCTCACCCTTTCCTTCATCCACGTAACTGAACTTATCTTTTTGTTTGATCTCGTATTGCATGGGTTCGCTGGTCAATCGCACCGTGCTAAATTAATAGATTTCAGTCAATAAGCAAGTGAGGAATCAGGGCTTGGGGATCTGCTCTTTTACTTGTTCAAAAAAATCTTGTAGCTGCTGATACATCCCCTTGAACACAGGAAACAATTTTGCAAAACAGTCCATCACCCAGGGGCCAATTTCTTTTAGGTAAGGATAGGTAATAGAGCCCTCTATTGTTGTTGGGATGAAAGGGAGTGGTGATAAGTAAAATAAAATAACACTACAGGATAATAAGCAAATAGCCCAGTAGAATAAGATTCCTCCCAGCGCATTTATCCATCCAAGCGAAATCAATTGTGCGCCCTTTTCCAATGCATTAGCCCCTAATCGTATCAGTAAAATCACCCCTACTAACACCAATAAAAAAGATAAAGGCGGAACCCATTTTCCTTCCCAGGAAAAATAAGATCGCAGATAGGCAGCAGCTACTACTGATAATTTCATGGCGGCGGCCAAACCAACAATGATAGCTATCAGTGAAAAAACACCAACAATCAGCCCTCTCTTATACCCGGTATAAGTAGCCAACACCAATACTATCAATAACAAGATATCCAGAAACATAAATAAAGATTATTGACCGCTCAATAATTCGCGCACAATTGTGGCAATCATTTTCCCTTCCGCTTTTCCAGCCAATTCTTTATTGGCTAATCCCATCACTTTCCCCATATCCGCAGGTGAATTAGCTCCTGCCTGTGCCACCAGCTGCACTAAAACAGCACGCAGGGCCACAGCATCCATTTGTTGAGGAAGAAATTTTTCAATTACGCCTATTTCTTCTCGCTCTTTTTGTGCCAAATCCTCACGCCCTTGTTGCGTAAAGATCTCCAATGAGTCCTTTCGTTGTTTGACCATTTTCTGCAATAGCTTTATTTCCCCATCTGTGTTCAACTCGCCGGCTGCACCTTCTGAAGTTTTGGCAAGCAGAATAGCGGCTTTAATGGCCCGTAAGGAACGAAGCGCCACTTCATTTTTAGCCAGCATCGCGGCTTTTAATTCGGTCATGATTTGTTGTTCGAGTGCCATAGCGTATTATGCCTTGTTTTGTTTTAATTGCTTTTCTTTGAATTGAGCATAAAATGATTTAGCAAAATTCTTCATGTTGTCCACCTGATCCGCATATTGTGTTGCACGGCCATAGGTATCGGCCATAGTCATAAGAGTTTGATAAAAAAAGTCTGCCATTTCATCAACCATCATTTCTTTGGTCCATAAATCAATCCGAAGCGCTGTTTTGTCGGTTGGATCCCAAAATGAAAGAAACATGGCCCGAGCGGGTTGATTTTCTGCAGCTCCCGTATCACTGGCTTTCCAGCTAATGGATGAGGGGATGCGATTTTCGTCGGTTTTTACTTCGATATGAATGGTTGATTGATGCATAAAAATATTGATAAGTGGCAAAGATACGCAAGGGTCAAGTTGGTATTTGTAAAGTCTTTATCTGTTCTTGACGGTGGCTAACAACTGATTAAACGCAGCTTGATTGTCTAATAACAGAAATAAAGACTGTTGGGTAATCACTAATTGTTTCCGATAGGACTCATCCTTATAAACACGCATCAGTTGTTCCGCTAATTGGTCAATTGGATTAGCTTCAGCTATGTTGTTTTCAGGAAGTTGTAGTAGCGGAACCTGCAATTGGCTGGCTTTACGATATTGAAAGTCCAATTGATCCTTAGTCCCCAAGGTTAATAAGGCATAAGCACCCGCTTCCTGATGGACTTCTTGTTCCGGAGTCTGCGCTGAATTGATCACTACAGCTGCTTTGTATTTATAAGAATTTAGTTTTTGAATAAAGGCAGGAAATAGTGTTGCCGTATCCTGAGAAAAAACAAGTTGTAACTCAGATTGTTGACGTCGTTTAAAAAGCGAAAAAGCTTTTAATGTATTGATCAAGGCCGCTTCATCAGGGATCGTACCTACTATTTTTATATACAATGCTGGTGGTTGCAATGACTGATTTTCATAAACAGGAGCCAGGACCGGTGGCACAATAATTACTTTGTCCGAAAAGGAATACTGCAGTTTTGTGTATTGATCCAATAACAGCACGGAGCTAATTGCAATTATTTTTGAATCTGCAATTTGTTGTACTATTTTTTTTGACAAAACAGTACCACATGGCTGGTTGATCCACAAAAGTTGGTTAATCGATTTAGGAATCCGAACACCGGGTTCGGTGATTAACAGATCAGGATTGAGCTTCTTAAGTTTTTGGCCAAGCAAGAAATAGCGTAAAAAAGGAAAATAATATCCTAATCGTGGCAATACGTTGATAAAACAAGCAGCGGTCCATGCAAACGACGCCGATGGCGCCAGCATCATACATTTATCCGCAGGCCTTTCAACGACCCACTTAGCCATCAGATTTGTTAAACCCGAATTTGCATACTGTCTTCGATGCCAAGGGATAAGAAAAACAACTTGCATGTTTGACAAAGGTAGGTAGCGGCAACTTGTTAGCTAGCGGGGGGTTTATTACCTTTGAATTTATGGATGCTACTAAAATGGAGTACAATACCACCCGTTCTTACTTAAGCATGAGGGAGTATGGCAGGCATGTTCAAAGAATGGTTGATCATGTAAAAACTATTCAAGACCCTGAGAGAAAACAGCGAAATGCGCAGGCCGTTATTGAACTGATGGGTTTTTTAAACCCTCAACTTAGAAACATGGAGGATTTTCGTCATAAGCTCTGGGATCATTTGTTTTTGATCGCAGACTTTGATTTGGATGTAAAATCGCCCTATCCCATTCCAACTCGGGAATCGCTGAAAGCAAAACCTCAACCGCTTCCCTATCCAAAGCGCTACCCTCGCTATTCTCATTTAGGTAAAAACCTGGAGCTGGTACTAGATAAAGCGCTGAAAGAAGAGAACCCCGAGAAAAAACTAGGCTTTGCAAATGCTATTGCTTACTATATGAAGTTGGCTTACAACAACTGGCATAAAGAACTTATTTATGACGATGCCATTCAAAGTGAATTGGACAACCTAACCAACGGACAACTTACTTTCACCAATACTCCTTACATCAAAGCTTATAGGCACCAGCCGGAACGCGATATGGGAAGAGGTGGTTATGGCAAGGGAAGAGGAAAGTACAGGTCTCAGGGAAATGGACGCTCATCCCGACCTGGTGGCAATTTTAAGAAAAAACGATATTGATCTTTCCTCGAGAAAGATCCTCCTATGTCGAATCCATCCGATAAGATTATTATCATTGCCGCACCATCCGGAGCTGGTAAAACGTCTATTGTTCGTTTTCTATTAGCGCAATTTCAGCAACAACTTGATTTTTCTATTTCCTGCGCTACCCGCCAACCACGAGCCAACGAGAAAGATGGCGTTGATTATTATTTTATCAGTGCGGATCATTTTCAACAAAAGATCAGTCAGGATCAATTTGCCGAATGGGAAATGGTGTATGAAGGAAAATACTATGGAACCTTACGAGGTGAATTAACCCGCATTTGGGCTGATAAAAAAGTTCCACTATTGGATATTGATGTGAAAGGAGGGTTACGTGTGAAAGAAAGTTACCCGCAAAGCCTTTGCCTTTTTATTCAACCTCCTTCACTGGATGAACTTAAGAAAAGATTGGAAGCAAGAGGAACAGAAACAGCGGAAGCCTTGCAAACAAGGTTAGACAAAGCATCTCTGGAGATGAGCTTTAGTCATCAATTTGACCACATTATCATCAATGATCAGCTGAATAAAGCTTGTGAAGAAGTAGCAAGACTAGTGGCTGCCTATTTAGCTTAATATGATTGCCTGGGATACTCTATTATTATTTGTCACTACCCTGTTATTAATGGGCTTCTTTGCCGGTATTGAAATGGCTTTTTATAGCGCCAATCGGTTAAGTCTTGAGATCAAAAGAAAAAAACAAGAACAAGCCGCAAAGATTGTTGGTAATTTTTTTGAAACCCCTGATCGATTTTTAGGAACCACACAACTGGGTTTTGTTCTTTTTTTGGTGTTATTCAGTTTACAGCTCAGTGATGTGATGCAGTTATTTTGGCAGCGATTTCAATTTGGAACGGACCTGTTTAGATTATTGACAGAAATCATTATTGCAACGTTGATTGTAATGATCGGGGGTGAATTTTTTCCGCGTGCATTTTTTCGGGCAAATAGCACCACCTTACTGCTACGGATCGCCCCTGTTATACAATTTTTTTATCAACTATTCTACCCGGTTGCCACCGCGCTTATGGATCTTGCTGAATGGGTCCTGAAATATGTATTCAACTTGCGCCTGCATCCACAAAAAGATTCCTTGCATCGGGCAGACCTTAAAAGTTTATTTGAAGGTGTGGTTGAGGAAAAAAATGAGCGTAGTGCTCAGTTGATGGAAAACGCTCAAGAACTTCCTAAAATACGTGTTAGACAATGTTTGGTTCCCAGAAAAGAAGTGATTGGCATAGACAGTCAACTTTCCCTAAAACAATTACAACAAACATTTATAGATACAAAGCTTAGCAAGCTGGTTGTTTATGAAGGTAATATTGATCGAATCATTGGTTACGTTCACCAACTTGACCTTTTTGCAAACCCTAAACAAATTGTGGACATACTTCACCCTATTCCTGCGGTTCCTGAAAGCATGAGCGCCTCTGATTTGATTGGAAAATTTAGTCGGGAAAGAAAAAGCATTGCCTGGGTAGTGGATGAGTTTGGAGGAACGGCCGGTATTGTAACCATGGAAGATGTGTTGGAAGAGCTGTTTGGCGAAATCCAAGATGAATATGATACGGAAGAGTTTACGGAGCGAATGCTGGAAAACGGAGACTTAATACTGTCGGGGCGTTTAGAGTTAGATTATTTGCAAGAGAAATATGGGTTGGAGTTTCCAGGAGAAGAAGCGGAAACACTTTCTGGCTACATTATCAATTATCACGAAACCATTCCTGCTCAAAAAGAACGTATCATCATTGCAGATTACGAATTTGAGATTTTGCATGTGTCCGATACAAGAATTGAAACCGTTCAATTGCATCGATTACAACGTTGAGAAGACCCTCACGGACCTTATCTTTGTATCAGATTTTTTGGCATGTCCCTATTTGATTTCCTAAATAACAGAGAACCAGCGCCCGGTGAAATGACATTTATCGATCACCTGGAAGAACTGAGATGGCATATTATCCGCTCAGTGATTGCCGTGTTGATTGCCGCCATTTTTACTTTTATTTACTCCGACTTTGTAGTAGATCAACTATTATTTGGCCCCACCAAACCCGATTTTATTTCAGCGGTATGGCTCTGCAAGATTGGGAATCAACTAGGAATTGGAGATGCACTCTGTTTCAAACAGGTGGAAACAAAGTTTTTAGAAACAACCATGACCGGGCAATTCATTGCCTCATTTACACTTTCTTTCATTGGAGGGTTGATCCTTGCCTTTCCTTATGTATTCTGGGAATTTTGGCGTTTTATCAAACCTGCGCTTTCTCCTAAAGAGCTTAAAAAAACCAGAGGCGTAATTTTTTGGGTATCGCTGCTATTTTTTTCCGGTGTGTTGTTCGGCTACTTTATTCTTACTCCTTTTATGGTAAACTTTTATTTCAACTATAAATTGAGTGAACAGATTCAGATCATGCCTTCCTTTTCTGATTATTTAGAGAATCTGATTTATACAACATTTGGTATTGGGCTGCTGTTTCAACTTCCGCTACTGATGAGCTTGCTTACCAGAATTGGCATTGTTTCGGCACGTTTTCTAAGACAATACCGTCGGCACGCATTTGTTATTATTCTAATAGCTGCTGCCGTGATTACTCCCTCTACCGATCCTTTTAGCTTAACCATAGTAACCATTCCACTTTACTTACTCTTTGAAGCCAGTATTATTATTGCATCGCGCATTAACAAACGGCAAGAAAAAGAGCGTGCAGCAGAGTGGAGTTAAATTTTTTACTCATGAATAGCCCCTTTAACCTACAGTTACCTGTTGCATTTGGAGGTGACCATGCTGGCTTTGGCTATAAAGCCCAATTGATTGCTTTCTTAGAAAAGGAAGGGATCCCCGTACTTGATCTGGGACCGTTTAGCGAAGATTCTGTTGATTATCCTGATTTTGCACATCCTGTTGCGCAAGCTGTAGAAAGTGGAAGAGCCGCTTGTGGTGTGTTGATTTGTGGAAGTGGAAATGGAGTTGCCATTACGGCTAATAAACATGCGGGCATACGTGCCGCACTTTGTTGGGAAAAAGAATTAGCTCAACTTGCCCGCTCTCACAATAACGCCAATATACTTTGTTTGCCAGCTCGCTTTGTATTGATAGACGTAGCTATTGCAATGCTTGTGTCGTTTCTGGAAACTTCCTTCGAAGGCGGTCGGCACGAAAAACGGGTTCAGAAGATCGCTTGCCACTAAAGTTGGCCGTTCAACCCAATTACCAGGGTAAATTAATAATTGAGCTTATTTTTATTTTTTCCAATCATTCTACTATGTATAAATTAATCTCGTTTTTATTCCTATTAGCTCCCATGAGCTTGCTGGCTCAGAAAAAAGATAAGTTGGCAATAAAAGCTGCCTCAACTATCACTGCTGCAGACCTGCAACAACACTTGTACATTATTGCTGGTGCGGAAATGGAAGGAAGAGATACTCCATCGCCCGGGTTAGAAAAGGCTGCCAATTATATCGAAAATCATTTTCGCACATTGGGGTTGGTGGCAGGAAACAATGGAAGTTACAGACAATACTACCCGCTCTATAAGGACTCCATGACGCAAACCTCTTTAACAATCAACGGCAATGCTTTAAAGTTGGGAGAACAGTTTGCCCCCTTTACCACCAATTATAGTGCCGGTATGCGTTTTGCCGAAGTGGTATTTGCCGGCTATGGCATTGTTGATGGAGAAACGCGCAATGATTACAAAGATTTAAATGTTGCCGGTAAATTAGTGCTCATTGCCGATGGTACTCCAGCTGATTACAAACCTGCTGCTGGTAACCCACGATCAATGAATGCCCCGGGTTCTCTCAATGGAAAATTAATGTCTGCCATGAATCGAGGCGCAGCAGCTGTATTGATTATTCAATCAAATTTTCCTCGTCGATCCGGCTCTATCGGAAACGCCAATTGGAGTATGAATGGGTTCCGCGCCACGCAATCGGTGTTTGGTTTTTATATAGCAGCTGAAAATGCCGCTGCATTATTGCAAACAGAAACAGCCGGATTATTGGACCGAATTAAAAAAGGAGAGATTGCTTCAAAAACAGTTAAGGCCGAAGTGGTATTGCAATACGCCAGAGAAGTAATAAAAACAGAAGTCTCTAATGTATTGGGTGTGCTGGAAGGAACGGATAAGAAGGATGAATATGTAGTAATCACTGCGCATTACGACCACGTGGGTAAAAGAGCAGATGGCACCATTTACTATGGAGCAGATGACGATGGAAGCGGCACCTCGAGTATTTTAGAATTAGCAGAAGCCTTTGTTTTAGCCAAGAAAGAAGGGAAAGGGCCTCGTAGAAGTATCTTGTTTATGACCGTGAGTGGAGAAGAAAAAGGGTTATGGGGGAGTCGTTACTATTCAGAACATCCCGTATTTCCATTGGATAAAACCACTGTTGATTTGAACATTGACATGATTGGCCGTATTGGTAGCGATTATCTAAAGGATAAGGATTCCTTGAATTACGTGTATATTATCGGTGACGACAAACTCAGTACTGATCTGGCCCCAATAACGGATCATGTGAACGCTACTTACTCAGGGATAAAACTAGACAGGCGTTTCAATGATCCGAACGATCCCAATCGTTTTTACTATAGAAGTGATCACTACAATTTTGCCGATAAAGGAGTGCCTGTTATTTTCTATTTCAATGGTGTTCATGCAGATTATCATAAACCCACAGACACCCCTGATAAAATAAATTATCCACTTATGGCCAAACGTGCACAGTTTGTTTACTATACAGCTTGGGAAATAGCCAACCGAGATGAGCTATTGAAAAGAGATTTGAAGTTGGAGATTCCTCCCCGATAAAAATGAGCTCACAAAAAAGTCCCGCTGTACTTGGCGGGACTTTTTTTATTAGTCAATAGAGCAGATATTACCACCCCAGAATCCAGGCAAAAATCAAAGGAGCTACAATCGTAGCATCACTTTCTACAATATACTTGGGTGTGTTTATGTCTAATTTACCCCAGGTAATTTTTTCATTGGGAACAGCGCCCGAATAAGAACCATATGAAGTAGTTGAGTCACTGATCTGACAGAAATAACTCCAGAAGGGAACGTCATGCCATTCCAGGTCCTGATACATCATAGGCACTACGCAAATGGGAAAGTCTCCTGCAATACCACCGCCAATTTGAAAAAATCCCACTCCTTTACCACCTGAGTTTTGACGATACCAATCGGCCAACCAAGCCATGTACTCAATACCATTTTTAACGGTGCTGGCTTTTAGTTGGTTTTTTATCACATAGCTGGCAAAAATGTTACCCGTTGTGCTATCCTCCCAACCGGGTACAACAATTGGCAGATTACGCTCGGCTGCAGCCACAATCCAGCTATCCTTGGGGTCTATTTCGTAATACTGTTTTAAATCTCCACTCAACACAACTTTGTAAAGAAACTCGTGCGGAAAGTAGCGTTCTCCTTTTGCCTCTGCCTCTTCCCATTGTTTTACCAAGTGCTTTTGTAAACGACGAAACGCCTCCTCTTCCGGGATACAGGTGTCTGTTACCCGATTGTAATGATTCTCTAAAAGGTCCCATTCTTCCTGGGGAGTTAAATCCCTGTAATTGGGAATACGTTTGTAATGAGAATGCGCTACCAGATTCATGACGTCTTCTTCCAGATTTGCTCCTGTGCAACTGATAATATCTACCTTACCTTGACGAATCATTTCGGCAAGTGATACACCAAGCTCTGCCGTACTCATTGCTCCGGCAAGAGTAATCATCATTTTTCCACCTTCCGTTAAATGTAATTCGTATCCTTTTGCAGCATCCATCAACGCGGCTGCATTGAAGTGACGATAATGATGTTGAATAAAATGGGAAACCGGACCTTTGCTCATAGATTAAATTTGATCCGCCTTCAGATCACAATACCGTGAGACCATGCGGGCGGTGCAAAGATATAGTTTCACACAATTGTCAAAATGTACTGAAATTTGTTGCATGCAATTTTTACTATTTCCGCTAGTATTGATTTTTACCTCTTTTGCACAGGCACAGCAGATTGGTAAAGATTCCATTGATTGCAGTATTCCTCTACAAGGGGGTACGCTTTCAGGCACCCTGTTTACACCACATGGAGTTAGAAAGCCCCCTGTGGTTTTAATTATTGCGGGATCAGGGCCTACAGATCGGGACGGGAACAGCCGACTATTAAAAGGGAAAAACAATTCTTTATTACAACTCGCAGATAGTTTGTCTAAGTATGGCATTGCTTCCTTGCGTTATGATAAAAAAGGAGTTGGGAAAAGTCAGGTTAAAGGTTTAAGAGAGGAGGATATGCGATTTGAAGACGGCGCTAATGATGCCTTGGCTTGGATTGCGTGGTTACGCAAAAGCGGATATAAAAAAATATATATAGCAGGACATAGCGAGGGTTCGTTAATTGGACTGGTGGCTGCGCAGCAAACAAAACTCAAAGGTTTTATTAGTTTGGCAGGCGCAGGAAGACCCATTGATCAGGTGCTACGAGAACAATTTAAAGAAGGTGGCGGTCCTGACTCCCTCGTGTTGTTAGCTAATCGCTATCTCGACACCTTACTGACAGGCCAAAGAATTGCAAAGCCCAATCCATTTTTGTTCTCCATCTTCAGGCCATCTGTGCAGCCCTATATCATTTCCTGGTTGCGATACAATCCGGGTAATTTGTTGCAAAAACTTCGTTGTCCGGTTTTAATTGTGCAAGGCAATAAAGACATTCAAGTACAGGTAGCCGATGCGTTACTGTTGCAAAAAATAAAACCAGATGCGCAGCTGGCGATTATAGAAAATATGAATCACGTTTTTAAGTTGGTTTCTTCCAACAATCGAATTGATAATGCCAAAGCGTATAGCGACCCTTCATTGCCCATTGCTTCTTCAATGGTTCAGGAATTCATTAAATTTATTGGCCCAATTCGTATTTTGTGAACATGAAAGCAAAAAACTGGAAAGCCAATACTCGCTATGTGCATGCCGGGGCACATCCTGATCCAAGTACCGGGGCCATCATGACGCCTATTTTTCAAACTTCTACCTATGTACAAGAATCACCAGGTATCAATCAGGGATTTGAATATGCCAGAAGTCAAAACCCCACACGTAAAGCTTTGGAGGAAGCTCTTGCTGTATTAGAAGGCGGTAATTATGGTCTTTCATTTAGTAGTGGAGTGGCTGCTACGGATGCGGTAATCAAACTATTATCCTCGGGAGATGAAGTAGTGTGCGGCAATGACATGTATGGAGGAACCTATCGACTGTTTACAAAAATTTATCAGCGCCTGGGTATCACTTTTCAATTGGTAGACACCACCGATGCTGCCAATGTAGCAAAGGCTATTACCTCTAAAACAAAATTGATCTGGCTGGAAACTCCAACTAATCCGTTGATGAACGTGAGCGATATTGAAGCCATTGCCACAATAGCAAAAAAACAGGGAATATTACTTGCCGTAGATAACACATTTGCTTCTCCTGCAATACAACAACCCTTGTTGTTAGGAGCAGATATTGTAATGCACTCTGCAACAAAATACCTGAGTGGGCACAGTGATGTAATACAAGGCGCTTTGGTAGTTAAGGACCAATCCTTGCGTGATCAATTGCACTTTATACAAAAAAGTAGTGGTGCAGTACCGGGACCAATGGATTGTTTTCTGGTTCTTCGCGGCATCAAAACGCTTGGCTTACGAATGAGGGCACATAATGAAAACGGAGAGAAGATCGCAAACTGGTTAGCTACGCATCCAAAAGTTAAAAAAGTTTATTGGCCCGGTTTTGCTTCTCACCATAATCATCTTGTTGCTAAAAAGCAAATGAAAGGATTTGGCGGAATGATTTCCTTTGAGCTAGCTGGTGACTCCATAGACGAAACAAAACGCGTTCTATCCGCTACTCGTTTGTTTTCATTAGCAGAAAGTTTGGGAGGTGTTGAGTCGCTGATCAATCATCCCGCTACTATGACGCATGCTTCTATTCCTAGAGAGGAACGAATTAAAAATGGTTTGTCTGATACCTTAATTCGCTTGTCGGTAGGAATTGAAGATGCTGACGATCTGATTGAGGATCTGGCACAAGCTATTGGATAATAGCCTCAGTAGGTTCTTGTAATGGGAAACACAAGAATGGGCTTGAACTTTTCAAGACTTCTTTTCAAACATCAATGCATTGACCTTTTCCTGGTCTTCTTGCTCTCTTTGTAGATCAAACATAGTTCCAAAAACATGATCCCATAGTGTGGAGCTTACCCCAAAACCCTGATGTTCGTTTTTATAATGATGCAAATGGTGGTTTCTCCATAGGGGTTTCATCCATTTAACCGGTGGATTCCAGGCATGAATAGCATAATGCATGGAACCATATAAGAGATAGCCTAAAATAAAACCCGGGAAAAACATAAATACATAAGACCCCATACTAAGACGTATCAGGAAAAAAAGAGTTGCTGAAATTAATACGCTGGGAAGCGGAGGCATAAACAAGCGTTGCCGATCCCGTGGGTAATGATGATGATTGCCATGTAGTGTATATACAATTTTTGTAGCCAGTGGTGATTTTGGAACCCAATGAAACAAGAATCGATGCGCCATATATTCAAAAAAGGACCAAAAAAATATTCCGCCAAAAAAAACCAACGCAATAGTGGGAGCGGAGAAACCAAGTGTATTGCCGGAGCGATATAAAAAATAGATAATAACGGGCAAATACATCCCCCAGATAACCAGTGGATGCGCTTTAGTGAAGGCTTCCAGCAATTGATTTTCAAACAAACGTGCTTGTCCTTTATTATGTATTTTTTCGAATTTCATCGTGCAAAGGTACTACGGATTTCATTGCAAAAAACTAACAAGGTCATGTCAACATCATTAACTTCGCTAAACGAATTTTGTACTAATGAAATTGTTGAGCTACTACAAAGAAGATCACGAGCAGTTGGGAGTACTGATCAATGACACCGTTTACGACATGGAGTTGCTTCACCCGGAATTGCCAAACAGCATGAATTTGTTTCTCAATTTTTGGGATGATTATTTTCCCGTGGCACAGGCTGGAGAAGCGCTTATCAAAGAAGGGCAACGTGCAATAAGTGGAGGACAATCCATAGATAATTTACGATTAATGGCTCCGGTTCCTTTCCCCGCTTCTTGCAGGGACGGATATGCGTTTCGACAACATGTGGCAGCAGCTCGTCGTAACCGAAAAGTGGATATGATCCCTCAATTTGACGAGTACCCAATTTTTTATTTTACCAATCATCATAGTATTCAGGGACCAGGCCCTATTCGCTGCATGCCTGATCATTTTGAAAAATTAGACTTTGAACTCGAGGCCGCAATTGTAATTAGCAAACATGGAAGAAACATTCGCGCTAAAGAGGCAGACCAACATATTGCCGGATTGATGATCATGAATGACTTGAGCGCAAGAACTTTACAAATGGAAGAAATGTTGTTAAATCTGGGCCCCGCTAAAGGCAAAGATTTTTCAACCGTGATTGGTCCTTGGTTAGTAACATTGGACGAACTGGAGCCTTTTGTTACTGCACCAAAACCTAATCACCAGGGGCTGAGCTGGAATCTTTCTATGACCTGCAAGGTGAATGGCGTTCAAGTGAGCGCGGGTAATTTGAGCGATATGGATTGGACCTTTGCAGAAATTATCGAGAGAGCTTCTTATGGAGTAGATCTCTATCCCGGTGATGTAATCGGGAGCGGAACTGTGGGCACAGGATGTTTTTTAGAACTGAATGGAACAGGAAAATTGAATGACCCTCTCTATAAAGAGCAATGGTTACAGGCCGATGACCTTGTAGAAATGGAAATTGAAAATTTGGGAAAATTAACCAATACCATTGTTAAAGATGAAGAGAGCTGGAGTATTTTGAAACAGAAAAAAACGATACCGTCTTAAATGTTTTTTGATTTTTCAACATTAAATCCCACAGACCGACAGTATTATTTGCAAAATGCTGTAGCACCTAGGCCTATATGTTTTGCCTCCACCATTGATCAGGAAGGAAACATTAATCTAAGCCCGTTTAGTTTCTTTAATGTGTTCTCTGTTAATCCCCCCATAGTAATTTTTTCCCCTTCCAGACGCATAAGAGACAATAGCGTTAAGCATACCTTAGAAAATGTTTGTGCTGTTCCTGAAGTAGCTATCAATATCGTTACATTGGACATGGTGCAACAACAATCACTGGCCAGTTGTGAATTTCCCAAGGAGGTAAATGAATTTGAAAAAGCTGGTTTTACTGCTACACCTGCCACTCGCATCAAGCCTCCATTGGTAAAAGAAAGTAAGATACAGTTGGAATGCAAGGTCATTGAAGTAAAACCATTGGGCAAAGAAGGAGGAGCAGGCAACCTGGTGATATGCGAAGTGCTATGTATGCATATCCACGATACGTTGCTGGATGAAAATAAAAAAATAGACCCTCGTCAACTACCCTTAGTAGGCAGACTCGGAGGAGATTGGTATACGGTTGTAAACGAACAAAGTTTGTTTCAGGTTCCTAAACCCAATACCTCATTAGGCATGGGAATTGATTCCTTACCTTCTGCCATCCGGGCCAGTCAAATTTTAACCGGGAACCATTTGGGTCAACTGGCTAATTTTTCCAATATTCCTCCTCTTGATCCGGAATTTCAAGACCCCCATCTAAAACAAATTGTTCAATATTTTTCTGTTAATCCGGACCAGATGGAAATGGAAATACACCGTTATGCCAGCCAATTATTGAACAAAGGGGAGGCCAATGCTGCCTGGCAGGTGTTGCTTTACTCAGTAGTTTCCTGATTTACAATAAATTAAACCCAAATTTCTCTTAAATATTATCAGGGCAGTTCTGCTAAAGTTTAGGGAAACTAAAATATCTTTGCACGCAACAGCTTAAGTAGTAAATGCTTAACTTAGGTTGCCGTTTTTAGCTGAACCAAATAAACTGATATGAAAAAATTGTTTTTTCTGTTTGCATTCTTGACCCCCTTTGCATTACTTGCCCAAAAATCAGTGGTAGGTGTAACAGGTGGTATCACCATGGCAAATCAATATGGAACCAAGAGTGGTGCATTGATTAAAGACGATCAAAAAATTGGCTATGCCCTTGGATTAGTAATGGAAACTCCAATTGCAAAAAGCAATTTTAGTTTTCAGCCTGGTATTTTTTATTCGCAGAAAGGAAGAATTGAAAATGTTAGTTTCAAAGAGCAGCGTCATTGGAGTCTTCGTTATGCCGAACTGCAAGCCAATGTGCTTTACAACCATAAGTGCAGCAAAGGCGGTACTTTCTTTGCAGGAGGTGGACCAACTTTAGCCGCCGATTTACCTTCATTTGTAGAAACACATTTATTGGACACAGATCCAGTTTCTGCACATCAAAATGAATTTGTAGCAAGCGGATCACGCAGTGTAAGCTTTGGCACACTAGCCGCTTCTGATTTTAAAGGACCTGACTGGGGTGTTAACATGACAATTGGCTACCGCACAAAAGCTGGTTGGTCAATTGGATATAATTACGTCATCGGGTTGCGCAACATTATACCTGTAGTAGCAGGTGATGATGCCACTCGCAATCACTTCATGGGCCTTCGTATCAGCTACTGGGTTAAGAATAAATAATATTTCCCGCAATGCGGGATTGTCGAAAGCCTCCTGCATAGGGGGCTTTTGCATTGATACGCCAAACTAAACAAATACCTTTGCACGCGAAACAGTAGAAAAACCCGAATATGAGCGCACTGCAACTTTCAGAACAAGAACAGTTAAGACGCGAAAAACTCGCGGAATTGATCATGATGGGCATTGAGCCATATCCAGCTCCCTTATATCCGGTCAATATTTACTCCTCGGATATCAAGAAGAAGGTGACGGATAATAACATGGCCGACTATGCTGATTGCTGCATAGCTGGACGAATCATGAGTGTACGTGATATGGGAAAGGCAAATTTTGCTGTGCTGCAAGATGCAAAGGGAAGAATGCAAGTGTACATTAAACGCGATGAGATTTGTTCCGGTGAAGACAAACAACTCTATGATGTGGTATGGAAAAAATTAGTAGACATCGGAGATTTCATTGGGGTCAAAGGATATGTGTTCCGTACAAAAACCGGGGAGCTTACTATTCATGTTAAAGAGTTTACCTTATTAAGTAAGTCATTGCGTCCATTACCTATGGTAAAAGAGGCCGAAGGACAAACCTTTGATGCAGTTACGGATCCGGAATTTAAGTATCGTCAACGCTATGCGGATTTAATCATCAATCCCACGGTCAAAGAAACATTTATCAAGCGAACTAAACTGATCAATTCCATACGCGCTTTTTTGAATGAGCATGGGGCGCTGGAAGTAGATACGCCTGTTTTGCAAAGTATACCAGGAGGCGCAGCCGCACGTCCGTTTATTACGCATCATAATGCCTTAGACATCCCACTTTATTTACGCATTGCCAATGAACTGTATTTAAAACGATTGATCGTAGGTGGTTTTGATTGGGTCTATGAGTTCAGTCGCAATTTTCGTAACGAAGGCATGGATAGAACCCATAATCCCGAGTTCACCATTTTGGAATTTTATACGGCGTACAAGGATTATTTCTGGATGATGGAAACCACTGAACAGTTGTTGGAAAAAGCAGCGCTTGATGTGTGTAACACAACGGATGTTATTGTAGGCGATAATACTATTTCATTCAAAGCCCCCTTTAAGCGCATTAGTATTTTTGATGCTATCCAAGAACACACAGGCATTGATGTTAGTGAAATGAATGAAGAACAATTGCGCACAGTGTGTAAACAATTGCATATTCATGTTGATAATACCATGGGCAAGGGCAAACTTATAGATGTGATCTTTGGCGAAAAGTGTGAGAAGCATTATGTCCAACCCACTTTTATCATCGACTATCCAGTTGAAATGAGCCCGCTCACCAAAAAACATCGGAATAAGCAAGGATTGGTAGAACGATTTGAGTTAATGATCAACGGAAAAGAGATCGCCAATGCTTATAGCGAATTAAATGACCCCGTAGATCAACGTGAGCGTTTTGAGGAACAAGTGAAGTTAGCCGAACGAGGCGACGATGAGGCCATGTTTATTGATCAAGACTTCTTGCGTGCACTCGAATACGGAATGCCTCCTACTGCAGGTATTGGTTTTGGCATTGATCGACTCTGTATGCTACTGACCAACAATCCATCTATACAAGATGTATTATTGTTCCCTCAGATGAGGCCTGAGAAAACACATACCGAAGAAGAAGGAACAGCGGAGGCATAACAATTTAAATGCGCCGTCAATAATTAATATTGACTCCTCACTCCACAAATAGATCTGTATAAAGTTCGGCGCCAGGGACCACCGAATAATGACTCAAATCAGTGATGCCTTCCCCAGCAAGTACTTGCTCATCGAGAAAAAGATTTCCTGTGCAAGTAGAAGCAGGTTTGCTTAGAATATAATAGGCTGCATCAGCAAGGATCTCCGGTTTGCGGCTCATATTGGCCAGCATTTGTCCTCCTAATAAATTTCTTACGGCCGCCGTGTCAATAGTAGTACGTGGCCAAAGCGCATTGGCAGCAATACCCTCCTGCTTAAGTTCTCTGGCCCAGCCTATGGTTAGCAAACTCATGTCATATTTGCTTACCGTATAGGCCACATGATTGGCAAACCATTTTGGATCAAGATTCAAGGGAGGAGACAGCGTGAGAATATGCGGATTGCTGCCTTTTTGAAGAAACGGAATACAGGCCTTGGTAACCAGAAAGGTTCCGCGCACATTTATACTGTACATCAAATCAAAACGCTTTGACTCTGTTTGTTCCGTGGAAGTTAAAGAAATGGCAGAAGCGTTATTGATGAGAATATCAATGCCCCCAAATTGGGCAACCCCTTTATCTACTACATTTTGTATTTGGTCCTCAAAGCGAATATCGCAGGGAACAGCTAAGGCCTTACCCCCGGCAGCTTCCATTTCTGCAGCGGCTGTGTAAATTGTTCCGCCAAGTTTAGGATTTTCTTCTACACTTTTGGCAGCAATAATAATATTGGCGCCTTCGCGTGCCAATCGAAGCCCTATCTCTTTTCCAATGCCCCTTGTGGCACCGGTAATCAACACTGTTTTTCCGGCAAATGACATGATTTGTTTTTTAATATTCTGGAAGAATAGGTTTGGTCCCTGTAATGGTATCAATACTATTCATGATTTCGGGCGTGAGTAATGCTACTGCTTCCAGCGCTTTCAAATTCTCCAGCAACTGTTCTTTTTTTGTTGCTCCCAAAATAGCCGTAGTAACGTTTGGGTTTTTTATACACCAGGCAATGCTCAAGGCAGGTAAGCTAACACCCAGTTCAGCAGCTAACTGGCCCAGTGATTGTACGGCAAGAAGTACTTTGTCTTGCATCCAGCGATCCTTGAGCCACTCAAATCCTTTGATTCCAAAACGACTTTGATCAGGCACTCCGTTATTATACTTGCCTGTTAACATGCCTGAAGCGAGTGGACTCCAAATAGTAGTACCAAGTCCAACAGTTTTGTAAACCATCAGCAATTCGTTCTCAATTTTATTACGTTCAAACAAATTGTATTGCGGTTGCTCTACAACAGGACCAATCAAATGATGTTGTTGTGCTATCCGATGCGCTTCCATGATTTCCACACCGCTCCACTCGCTGGTTCCCCAATATAAAACCTTTCCCTGCATGATCAGGTTGTGCATGGTCCATACCACTTCTTCTATCGGCACATTTTTATCTGGACGATGACAGAAATAGAGATCCAGATAATCTGTTTGTAGTCGTTGCAAAGCCTCATGGCAAGCTTCTACCATGTGCTTTCGGCTCAACCCATGTTGATTAGGCTTATTTTCCTTTCCTCTCCAGCCCCAAAACACCTTTGAAGAAACGGTGTAAGAAGTGCGATCCCAGTTTTTTTTCTTGAGCACACGCCCCATCATTTTTTCACTTTCACCAAGTGCATATACTTCGGCATTGTCAAAAAAATTGACTCCATTATCGTAGGCAATTCCCATTAGTTCGTCGGCAATGGTATCGTCAATTTGCTTATGAAAACTTACCCAACTCCCAAAGGAGAGGACACTTAGCTGAAGACCTGTACAACCCATGTTACGATAAAGCATAGCTGTAAAAATTGAGGGACCTAAAGTTAACTCCTAATGATTCTCGGGTGCATTTACTAGTCCGGTAGTAAATTTAAATGTAATTCGTTTTAAATCCTGGGTGGCTTCCAAGCCCTTTCCACCTAAAATTTGTTGGCCCGGACTGCGGTAACTGGCAAATTTATCCGTGTAAAAAAGTTTTGAACCTTGGTCCCACCAGAGTTCAGGCGACATGAGCGTATCCCCTTTTTCAGTGATTACCACAACGCTATCACGTAGAAATACTTTATTGAGATTTTCGTAATAGATCCCAAATTTTGCGTCCAGGCGAGTTTCTATTTTGGCGCTATCGTTATAAAAATCACAATGAAGCGTCTGGGGAAATGTCATTTGAATAGTATCCCCCTCTTCCTTGACCATTATAGGTGCTTTGATGCGCGCTTTTAATTTTCCTTCCTGACTAATTGAACTTATCACATCCGTGGCTTCTTCTTTAAGCCGTAATTGCTTAGTCCAGTTAGTTAACACACGATCGTCGTTCTCGCAGGAGGAGAATAATAAAATGAAAATAGCCAGGAAAGATGTCCTAATGGACTTAATCATATTGTCGCTTGATAAACCAGATATCACTCAATGAAAATCCAAGGGTGAACCTGAATAAATTATCCTGTAACAAATTCTGCTTGTTACCCCTCTTGACATACTCTAAAGCTACATTGATAAAAGTGATTTGATTGGGGGCTTGTCGGCTGATGGAAATAGGCAGACCTGCTCCAAAACTGGCACCAAAACGAGGAGTTTTGTTTATCAAGCGCACATAATCAGGCCCCGCAAAAAATCCAAAACGATAGTTGACGTTTGTAAAATAATTGTGGCGAGGTATCGGACTTATCTGTGCGCCCACTCGAATTTCCCAGGTATCTTGAATGGAATCTGTTTTTCCAAAAAAGCGATACTCGCTCCAGGATTGTCTATTGTAATCAGCTCCAATCATCCAACCACCTTCCTTATTGGGAATAGCGTACTTCTGCCAAACAAAGCCAATGGTATAGGAAGCCGGTAAGATCATTTTACCCTTACGCCCGCGAATATCAGATACGCTATCCAAACGAACCTCTCCCAACCCATGATCATAATAGAATGTTTCACGTAGTATGTCCTGCTCTGCATTTAATTCTTGTTTCAGATTTCCATAAGCTCCTAAAGTAAGCGTTGTGCTTTTGTTTAACGGAATCTGATACTGTATTCCGGCGCTGGCTTGTAATTTTCCAAACGTAGACTTTGTTTGAAAATTTGCTTGATAATATGCCACTGAATCATTGATCAAGCTTCGGCGACTGCTGTAATCTTTTTTCCCAAATAAATAGCCCAGGTTAAAGCCCACACTTAATTTTTCTTCCAGCCCAAATTTCTCTTTGCTAAATAAGGAAAGTCCTGTTCCTGCAGTGGCTAAATAAGCGCCTCCATCTCCCCTGTAACGGGTAATGGCGCTATCGATGGGAGCTCCGGTTACTGGATCAGTTAATCGTTCGCTCTTATCAATACGATAACTGATTCGGGAAACAGGACGTAAGCCAAAACTCATGCCCCACCCTCTACGAAGAGGTATGCCTACTTGCATGTATGAGAAAACTGCATTGCTGGCTTTAAAATTTTTTACAACCAACGGATCTCTTAATGTGCGATTGTCCACATTAACTCCAATATCCAAGATGGCGCGACCAGAACTTAGCTTTTTTGATTTTTTTTCTTTCCATGCCTGATAGGACGAAAAAGATGCCGGATTATTAAAGTTGACAGAAAGTTGATCTGCGAATCCAGCAGTAACCCCGCCCATACCTCTGTTATTAATATTGGTAGTAGCGGTCAAATCGCCAATTCCAAATCGAGAATAAGGCGAATTGTCTTGCGTAAAACCTGGAATTAACCAGATGAAAATAAATAGGGCGGTTAAGCCGAATGACTTGTGTAACAATTTGATACGGTTAGGAATTATTGACTTCGCTAATGGCATAGAGCCCCTTGTAAATTAAATCAGGGTCCGCAAATATCCTGTTTTTAAAGTGGGTAGCCAAATAGGACAGATCCCCGCCGGTTAATAGCACGTTAAAGTTCTCATAACGAGCACTATACGCATCAACAAATCCATCTATTTCAAAGGCCATTCCTTTAATTACTCCCGATAAAATGTTGGTGGTGGTATCGTAGCCAATCAGGGGTGCATCAGCATCTGGTTTGACCAAGGGCAACAAAGCAGTATAATGTTGCAAAGATTTTAAGCGCATTTCCAGTCCCGGAGAAATACCACCTCCCAGAAAAGCATGCTGTGCATTGATAAAATTATACGTAATACAAGAGCCCAGTGCTATTACTAATGTATGTTGGTTGGGATAGTAATGAACTGCCGCAGCCGCAATAGCCAGTCGATCAGCCCCAATTGTTTCAGGTTTACCCACTGGTGTACTAAAAGCTAATTTGGTTTGGTGATTAAGTTTATGAAAGCGGGTGTGATGAGCAAGCAGTTCCTCCATCTCCGGATTATGATTTACTACCGAAGAAAGAATAGATTTAGTGGGACGAAAATCGTTGATCAGCTTTTCAATCGTTTCCTTGGTGTCGTTCGGAAGCGTAATGGCTTCGCGTAAGTTGGCCTTGTCAAATACACCTACTTTACGACGAGTATTGCCAAAATCAAAACAAAGCGTTGTGGCCATGATGTAAAGTTATTCTTTTTGTAAAGAGTCAAACCAGGTCAGTGCCGTAGTCAGGCTTTGTTCCCAGCTAAATTTTTCCAATAACTGTTTCCGACTATTTTCTGCCAGTTGAATTCTAAGCGCTGTGTTTTCAAACAACAAAGTAAGTGCGGTAATCATAGCCGTAGTATTTTCTGTAGGAATCAATACTGCTGTTTGGTTTTCCTTAGCGTAGTCAGCATGCCCGCCGATGTTTGTACAAACTACTGCACATCCGCAGGCCATGGCTTCTGCCGGAGGCAAGGCCCAACCCTCTCCCAAAGACGCAGAAAGAAATATGGCATGTTGATTGTACAATGTTTTCAAATCCTTGGGTTTTTGGTAATAATTCACCCATGCTGGTAAGGACTCCGGACGAGGATATACTCCAAAAAAACTAAAACGTAACAATGGAAATTTGTTCCGTAGAGGTTGAAGAGCATCCAGTATATAACTAGTTCCTTTTCTTTTTTCTTCAGAGTACAAGGCCAATACTGATAATGGGTCTCGTGATTGCGGAGCAACATCTTGCAAAAATTGAGTAGTGTCAATGGCATTGGGTAACAACTGCACCGTTCGCCCTGATTCTTTTTCTACTAATAGGCGAAGCCAATTGGAAATTGCTGCATGTCTTAGGGGTAAGCGATAAGAATCGTTTACCAAATCAGCTTGTCCGGTCCAGTTTTCATAATCCTGCACAAGGTTTACAGGAACTCCTTTTTGTGGAGACAGGGTAGCTAATGCAAAGGCCATTTGCCACCAGGTGGAGAACAACACATCTCCATCCGGAACAAACGAGTCAGTAATTTCATCTACTATTAATGATTTAACTCTTTTATCCAGCGGAAACCAAGCCGGACGCTTAGCTCCTCTTATTGTAAACATCAATCGCTTCCACCATAATGGCGAACGCATTTTTTTAAAAGGTCTGCGCAAAGTATGTAACACGGTTACTTGATGCCCGAGTGCCACAAATCGATTGGCATATTCGTACATAATACGAGCACCCCCCACAGGTTTGGTTACCGGAAACGGAAGAAGAATGGTGATGCGCAATTTTTAAAATAGATTTGTAACCATGGCAATTTAGTAAACCATTTTATTAGTTGCCTAATTAATATGAAAGAACCTTTTTCCGCTGCAATGGAGTCTCCAACGGTTACTGTGGTGCTTTGTACTTACAACGGGGAAAAGTTTATCGATCAGCAATTACACCCCATCCGCAATCAGACCTATAAAAATCTGGTGATCTTAATTTCAGATGATGCGTCCACGGATGGAACTTGGGAACAATTGAAAATTCATGCGGCTGCCGATTCCCGAATTCAGTTGCATCAAAATAAATGCAACCAAGGATATAATCACAATTTTAGTCAAGCTTGTGCAGGTGTGGAAACACCACTTTTAGCATTTGCAGATCAGGACGATTTGTGGCATGAAGAGAAAATTGAACGTTTGGTCCGCGCATTGAGGTATAATACTCCATTGATTTATTGCGATTCGTTGACTTTTACCGGCAATACTCCCCGTACCGCACCCCCAAAGTCGCTTTACCGACGATTTGAAGGAACAAGTATTCTTCAACTCGGTTTGTATAATACGGTCAATGGTCATGCAATCCTGGCACGTACTGATTTTATCAAAAAAACGCTCCCTTTTCCTCCTCATTTATTTTATGATTGGTATATAGCCGGAAGAGCTGCTCTGGCAGGTGGAGTACAATATTTACCCGCACTATTGGTGTATCAGCGAATGCATAAATCTAACGCTTCGGTGTTTGGAGAAAGAGCCGGGCAAAAAAAGACGAAGCTGATGCATATGGTTGCTGTAAGTGCTCATTGTAAAGCATTTGCGGAAAGTCCCGGAATAACTACCGAATCACATCAACGATTAATGGAATGGATAACCTGTTTGGATAAACTGATCCATCAACGAAAAGCTTGGCCTTCGTTTGTTTTTATGATGCGTTACCGGGCGGATCTTTTTTACTATAAAAAAAGAAAAATAGGATGGCCTTCTCAACTCAAACATGCCATTGGTTTGATTCAAACGTATTTACGGAATAATTAATGTTTATCGTTGCTGTATTTCTACGGGATATTGATTGATCTGCTGTTGAATTTTATGAAACAATGCAGGTACGGTTTGTAGGTTTTTTCCTGCTGCCAACTGGCGCATCCTATTCCTACTTTTTATAATGGCAGGAATCAATTTTATTAAATCCACATAAGAAAAAAGAGGGGTAAACCTAAAAGTGAGGATTCGAAAAATCAATTCCAACTTTAGTTGCAATAGCCAGCTCAATAAATACAATCCATCTAAATGTATGGCATGCAACAAGTACTTGTTCCGATTGTAAATACGATCGATCTGTTTTTTTCGCTCGGAGGAACCAATGGTGGAAGAAGTCCGATGCGCACAAATAGCATGGTGTTGGTAATAATTACTAAATCCTAAGCGCCAGGCCCGCAGAGAAAGTTCAGTGTCTTCAACGTAATAAGGCGAAAACAATTCATTAAAACCGCCTAGTTCCAAAAATAATTTTCGATTGATGAACGCATTGGCTCCGGAACTATAGAAACAAGGAAAAGAAAAAGTGGTTGACTCGGATCCTGTAGGAATAAAATCGTAACTGGTTTTTATTTTGGCGCCTTGTAATACCGGGTACTTTCCTCCGTCCTGAATTTGATCAGTATCCCATCCTACTATTCGACCACTGACACTGAATACATCCGCGTGTTGGCAATAAGGTAGCATTGACTCAAAGTATGTAGGGGTCAACTTCACATCACTGTTTAACAATAATACCCAATTGTATCTAGCGGCATATATACCCGTATTTGCTGTTTTTGAAAATCCACCGTTGGTCTGTATTTGAATAATCTGTACCTGCGGAAAATCACGAGTAAGCATGGCCACTGATTGATCAGCAGACGCATCATCTACAACAATGATTTCATAAGTAATTCCTGTAGCGGAGAGTGCTACAATAGCAGGAGGCAGAATTTGCGGCAATAATTGTTCCCCATTGTAATTAGGAATAATCAGTGATATGCCTTCGATGGGTTGCACGGGTTAAAATTAATGCTATCCCGCTTACCTTTACAAAGAAGGATAATTCTGCATGCATTGGGAACAGCAATTAGAAAAAATTAAAGGGGGCGACCAAAAAGCGCTGGCGCGACTAATTTCTGTTATTGAGAACCAACAGGAAGGATATCTCTCTTTATTGGAAAGTCTTCCTATGGGGACCAAACCTGTTATTGGCATTACCGGTCCGCCAGGTGCCGGAAAAAGTACACTAGTAGACAAGCTGATCGGGAAAGCCGTTGAAGACGGAAAGAAAGTTGCAGTATTATGCGTAGACCCTTCTTCACCATTTCATCAAGGCGCAATTTTGGGCGACCGCATTCGAATGTCTTCTTGGTACACTCATCCTAATATCTATATTCGCTCCTTGGCTTCTCGCGGATCATTGGGAGGGCTACACCCCCGGATCATTGAAATTTGCGAGCTTCTGCAACAAGGTGATTTTGATTGGATAATTATCGAAACCGTGGGAGTTGGGCAAAGTGAAATAGAAATTGCAGGACTTGCCGATGTTACAACTGTGGTATTAGTTCCGGAAGGAGGTGACGAAATTCAAACCATGAAGGCCGGGCTGATGGAAATTGCAGATCTAATTGTGGTAAATAAAGCAGATCGGCCTGACGCGGCAAAATACTTGAATCACCTAAAACTCATGTTATCGCCGGTGTTTGCAAGAAGCGAAAAAGAGATCCCTATTTTGCAAACCACGGCTATCAACAACGAGGGAGTCGATCAATTGTATCGCACACTACAACATTTAGCAGTTGCAGGAAAACAAGAGGATAAACAAAATAATCTATTGGCAGAAAAAGCCTATCGACTAATTGAAGCTAAAAGATTGCATGATATAGATCGTAGCCAATTGGCCGCATTAATAAAAGAAGAAAGAAAGCGAGGCAGTTTTAATCTCTATCGTTTTGTATCAGTGTACTGATCAGCCTTGTCGGTTCTTCTTCCACCAACGATATCCAATATATCCCACGATGAGAAAAGGGGTAAAAGCCAGGTATAGAATTCCTGTATTCATTCCTTCAGCAGGTCCCTCTCCCAGCTGTTGAGCCGTTTTAGCACAAATGGAACATTGCGCTTGCGCAATTACTTGTACTAAGAAAAAAACAATTAGGAATAGAATTTTCATTTCACTACAAAAATAAAAAAGATCATAAAGCTTCTGCTTCCATTCTTTTTTGAACTTTTTTGCGCTCCTCTTCATTTAAAACCAACTTACGCATACGAATAAAGTTGGGAGTTACCTCAATACACTCATCATGCTGTATGTACTCCATGCACTCTTCCAGTGTTAATTGTGTTTTAGGAGCAATTCGGGTAGCGTCGTCACTACCACTGGCACGATGGTTTGTTAATTTTTTAGCTTCAGTTACGTTTACCACCAGGTCCCCTGGTTTGATATGTTCGGCCACAATCTGCCCCGCATATACATCCTCTCCTGGTTCAATAAAGAATGTACCGCGGTCTTGTAATTTGTCAATAGAATATCCCGTAGAACGCTCTTGGAACTTAGAGATCAATACTCCGTTATTTCTACCTGGAATAACCCCTTTCCATGGTTTGTATTCACTAAAACGATGGGCCATAACCGCTTCGCCGGTTGTAGCCGTTAGCATCTGTGTACGTAAACCAATCAATCCGCGAGAAGGAATGTCAAATTCCAAATGTTGCATTTCACCTTTGGTTTCCATCACCAACATTTCTCCTTTTCTGCGACTGACCAAGTCTATAACCTTTGAAGCAAACTCCTGTGGTACATCCACCACCAATATTTCGTATGGTTCACACTTTTTACCATCCACTTCTTTAACTATCACCTGAGGTTGACCCACTGTTAATTCATAACCCTCTCTGCGCATGGTTTCAATTAAAATCCCCAAATGAAGAATGCCTCTTCCATAAACCAAAAAGCTATCTCCTTCATCGGTGTCCTGTACACGAAGTGCCAGGTTCTTTTCGGTCTCCTTCATTAATCTATCGCGCAAGTGACGAGAGGTAACAAATTTTCCGTCCTTACCAAAGAAGGGAGAATTGTTGATCGAGAACAACATGTTCATTGTGGGTTCGTCCACACTAATTACGGATAACGCCTCTGGATTTTCTGCATCGGCAATGGTCTCTCCAATATTAAAGTCTTCAATTCCTACCACAGCACATAAATCACCGGCAACCACTTCCGTTACTTTTTTCTTACCCATGCCTTCAAAAACATATAATTCTTTTACACGCGTTTTGCGAATAGTGCCATCCGCTTGCATCAACGCAATTGGTTGGTTTTCCTTAATACTACCTCGACTTACTTTTCCAATGGCAATGCGTCCCAAAAAAGAAGAGTAATCAAGAGACGTGATTTGTAGTTGTAGAGGACCCTCGCTTACTTTAGGAGCCGGAACGTGTTTGATAATACCGTCCATTAACGGTAGAATATTTTCTGTTTCTTCAAGTGTGTCATTAAACCATCCCTTTTTTCCGCTACCATAATAAGTGGGGAAATGCAATTGTTCTTCGGTTGCATCTAAATTGAAAAACAATTCAAATACGGCATCATGTACTTCATCCGGTCTGCAATTGGGCTTGTCTACTTTATTTATAACAACAATAGGGTGAAGATTTAACTGTAATGCTTTTTGCAAAACAAAACGGGTTTGGGGCATAGGACCCTCAAAAGCGTCTACTAAAAGAATAACTCCATCTGCCATTTTAAGAACACGTTCCACTTCACCTCCAAAGTCCGCGTGACCAGGGGTATCAATTACATTGATCTTTACATCATTATAGGTAACGGCAGCATTTTTGCTAAAAATGGTAATTCCGCGCTCACGCTCCAGATCATTACTGTCCATGATCAACTCACCGGTTTCCTGGTTATCCCTAAAAACCTTGGTAGCATGTAAGATCTTGTCCACCAAGGTGGTTTTTCCATGGTCAACGTGTGCGATAATGGCAATGTTTCTAATATTCATGAGGTCTTTTTTTAAGACGCGCAAAGGTAGTTCATTTCTTGGCAATAAAGGGGTAATTTTAATCTCAAATCATAGCTATGAAGCCGTTGAAAATAGCAGGTCTGGTGTTTGGGCTATTGACTATTATATACTTAGCGGGCCCTCGTCCTGCAAAATCAGTCTATTCACTCACGCTTCCAACCGTACCCACACAACCTGATTCGTTAGAAAGCTATGTGCAACAACTAGAAAGCAAGCATTTACTCAAGCCGGGAAATGAAGCTCAAATAGTTTGGAATAATGACTCGCTTAAATATCAAACTGAATTTGTTATTGTATATCTGCATGGGTTCTCTGCCTCTCAAATGGAAGGAGATCCCGTTCATCGAAATGTGGCAAAAAAATTCGGATATAATCTTTATCTAAGTAGATTGGATGATCATGGGATAGACACCAGCGCTCCACTGAGTAAGTTTACTGCAGAAGGATTATGGAATAGCGCATTAGAAGCATTGGCCATTGGAAAAAAATTAGGGAAGAAGGTGGTACTCATCTCCACCTCCACCGGTGGCACACTGGCCTTAAAGTTAGCAGCAGAATTTCCGGAGATTGCGGCTTTATTTCTTTTTTCGCCTAACATAGAGATCAATGATAATAAAGCTTGGCTATTGAACAACCCTTGGGGTTATCAAATTGCAAAGTCAATTGTAGGTGAAATGAGAACCGTTTCTGATACTACTGCAGCTTATGCCAAGTATTGGAACTATCAATACAAAACTTCGTCCGTTGTGCAATTGCAGCAATTGCTGGAATCCACCATGAGAGCCTCCTTGTTTGAGCGGGTCAAACAACCTACACTGCTTTTGTTTTATTATAAGAATCAACTGGAGCAGGACCCCGTTGTAAAAGTTTCCGCAATGAAGCGTATGTTCCGGCAATTAGGAACACCTGATTCACTCAAATCTGCACTAGCACTCCCCAATACTGGCGATCATGTTTTAGCCTCACCAATTAAATCAAAAGATGTTGCTGGTGTAGAAAAAGCTTGCACCGATTTTGCCATTAATGTATTGCACTGGAAGCTGTAAACTCCCTAAATATTTTCTGGCAGACTAAGGTATTGGCTGCACTATTGATGTTGTACCTTTCCATTTCAATCGTATACTATGCTACGCTCCCGTATGGCAGGAATTGGAAAATACCTGCCTGAACAAATAGTACGTAATCAAGATCTTTTGCGCTATATGGACACCAGTGATGAGTGGATTCAAGAAAGAACCGGTATACAAGAAAGACGATACGCTCACAGAACAGCAGAAACAACCACTACCATGGGAGTTGCTGCGGCACAAATTGCCATGGACCGAGCAGGGGTAACGGCAGCAGAGATTGATTTTATCATTTTTGCCACTTTATCTCCTGACTACTATTTTCCGGGTTGTGGTGTGTTGTTACAACGTGCCATGAAAATGAAAGAAATTGGCGCCCTGGATGTACGAAATCAATGCAGCGGGTTTGTCTATGCACTGAGCATTGCTGATCAATATATCCGTACCGGTACTTATAAAAATATTCTGGTAGTAGGCGCCGAAAAGCATTCCTTCGGTTTGGATTTTAGTACCCGTGGCCGAAATGTTTCTGTAATTTTTGGAGATGGGGCCGGCGCGGTAGTGATACAGCCTGCCCGCAACGATCAAGAGGGTATTCTTTCAACCCATCTACACAGTGATGGCGAAAGCGCAGAGATCTTAGCTATGTATAATCCTGGCACCCATGCCAATCATTGGAAGCAAGAGGAATTTGCGTCTTTTGATGATGCAGCAATTGGACAAATGTTTTTCAGTCATGCTATGATAGACAAAGGACAGGTTTATCCTTATATGGATGGGCCAGCTGTGTTTAAAAAAGCAATTGTGAAATTTCCAGAGGTAATACTGGAAGCATTGGAGAAAAATGGACTTACTCCTGCTGATCTTAATTTATTAATCCCTCATCAAGCCAATCTGCGAATTGCACAATTTGTACAACAAAAATTGGGTTTACAGGATAGTCAGGTTTATAATAATATTCAATATTACGGAAACACCACCGCCGCTTCTGTGCCAATAGCTTTATGTGAAGCTTGGGAAAAAGGAAAAGTAAAAGAAGGTGATCTGATTTGTTTGGCCGCATTTGGTAGCGGATTTACCTGGGGAAGTGTGTTATTAAAATGGTAAACAGAAAATTACTTTATATCATTAATCCAATTGCAGGAACCGGCAATGCTGCTGCCCTTGAGCGCTGCATTCTTGCAAAGCAAGCAAAGGTAGATTTTCCATTTGCCATCGAATATTCAAATCCGGAAGGCAATTATCAAACACTTTTTGAGAAAGTAAAAAATCAATTATTTACAGATATAATAATTGCTGGGGGCGACGGAACGGTCAATCAAGTAATTAATGCCTTTCGGAGCTTACCTGTTCAATTTGGTATCATCCCTGTAGGTTCAGGAAACGGGCTAGCCCGTGCATCAAAAATTCCAACAAATCCAGTAAAAGCAATTCGGTTTTTATTTGAAAACCTCGCTTTTCCAACAGATGGATTTTTAGTCAACAACTATTTTTCCTGCATGTTAAGCGGAGTGGGCTTTGACGGAACTGTTGCTCATTCTTTTGCCAAACGTTCCACTCGCGGATTGCTCACTTATTGCAAAGAGGTAATGGGTCATTATAGTCATGCAAAAACATACTCATTTACGATCAAGGTTGAAGAAACTGTAATTGAATTGGAAGCCTTTTTGATCAGCGTTGCCAATGCCAATCAATACGGCAACAATTTTACCATTGCACCAGCAGCCAAACTCAACGATGGACTCTTGGATGTAGTAGTTGTAGGGAAGCAATCAAAATTGCAGCTATTAGTAAGAACCATTTTGCAGCTGATAGGAGTTAACAAAGTTCAACCTGTAGACTCCCTGTCTGCATCCGACTCAATACTTTACTTCCAAACGCCTTCAATTACCATTCTGAATCATCAATCTGCAGCAGCTCATATCGATGGAGATCCCATCGCTTCCGCTAACACTATACAAATTCAGGTGGTTCCCAACGCTTTTCGACTGATCAGAAATAATAATTGAACCAGGGATAATAGTAAAAGCATAGCCACCAATTGATGAAGCTGTGCTATCCATTCAAAAATTCCCCACTGGCCTGGAATAATTTTTGTGCTGGCCAACACCGATAAAATTCCCAACAGCACTTGCAGCAATACCAAAATAGCAGGCCACTTACGTGCTTGATAAAATCGGGGCGAACCCTGCTGTTTGTATAATTGAGCAGTATAATACAGAATGGTAAGCAGTAACAGGTAAGCTAATCCTCTATGAACAAAGTGAAGAAAAATTAAATTATCTATCCAGTTAATTGATCCATCACTAGGCTTAAATAATCCACCGGGTATCCATTCTTGGTTGATGGTTGGCCAGGTAGGTGCCGCAGTGGCCGCTTTGTGTCCAGCTAAAAATGCCCCATAAATTAACTGGAGAAAAAGCAGCGACAAGATCCAAGGAAGGAATTTTTTTAACGCCTGATTGTGTACTTTCTCACCTGAAGAAACGGTTAACTGTAAGGCAAACCAAAACGTATAACAAAGCAATCCTAAAGCAAACATAAAGTGGAGTGCAAGACGAGCTGGTTTTACATAAATAGCATCACCGGTAAGTCCGCTGGCTACCATTATCCAACCAATGGCACCCTGTAGTGCTCCAAAAAGAAATAAAACAATCAATGGTTTTATCATAGGTGGTTTAAAATAACCACGCCACAAAAAAAATAAAAAAGGAAAAGCAAAAACTACCCCTATTAATCTAGCCCAGTTGCGATGAAACCATTCCCAGAAATAAATGATCTTAAAATCAACAATCGAAAAATCAAAATTCAGATAGCGAAACTGCGGTGTTGTTTTATACTTCTCAAATTCTAATAGCCACTGCGTATCCGAAAGCGGTGGAAGCGCCCCTGTTACTACGTTCCATTCAGTTATTGATAAGCCAGATCCCGTTAATCGGGTAATGCCCCCTAATAAAATTTGAATAACTATCATTACCATACCTGTGTATAGCCAATACACCACAGCACGGGAAGAAGAGGAGTTTTTCATGGCTTACAAAGGTAACACCCGCTTTTTTGTTGGTAGTTTTTTGTTGAGTAATATTTCGGAATTTGCAGGTATGCTGGCCCATTTTTTTCAGAGCAGGTATGTTGAAGCAGGTCTTGATGAAGCAGGCAGAGGCTGCTATGCAGGCCCTGTATTTGCTGCAGCAGTGATATTACCAATAGATTTTCATCATCCTCTTCTCAATGACTCCAAACAACTTAAAGAAAAAGAAAGAGACTTTTTGCGTCCGTTGATTGAAAAAGAAGCGATTGATTTTGCAGTAAGTCAAATCGGTCACGAAGAAATCGATCAAATCAATATTCTGCAAGCCAGTATCAAAGCCATGCATCAAGCTGTTGCCAGCTTAAAGAAAAAGCCTGGTCTTTTATTAGTAGACGGCAACCGGTTTATCCCCTATAAAAAAATTCCGCATCAATGTTTTGTAAAAGGAGATGGTTGCTTTGCATCGATTGCCGCTGCCAGTGTTTTGGCTAAAACATATCGGGACGAATGGATGGAAAAATTACACCAGGAATTCCCTCATTATGGCTGGGATCGCAATAAAGGATACGGCACTTTACAGCACAGAATAGCCATTGAAAAATGGGGATTATGTCAATACCACCGAAAAAGTTTTCGCTTAATTCCTGATCAAAAAAATGAGACTAATTAATAGTCCAAACCTCATTACCTTTTAAAAGCTTGTCCAAATCGGCTGGTTTGCGTGAGGCCGCTTCATCCAGCTGTGCAGCCATCATATCTTCGTAACAAGGACGATCTGTTTGATAAAACACACCAAATGGTCTAGGTAGATGTCCTTCTTTTTTTGGATCATCAAATATTCTTGTCAAGATCTGAGCCTTGTAAATATCCGTTTGGTCATGCACCCAACAATCATCCGCACTGAAGCCTTGTGTAAAATCTACAACAACAGGTTTAAAACCATCCAACTTGATTCCTTTTTCATTATTTGCACCAAACACCAGCGGCTTCCCCTGCTCAAGAAATAAGGTTTCCGTAGCCTTAGTTTCTTTTTCTGTAAAAATTTCAAATGCCCCGTCGTTAAAAATATTACAGTTCTGATAGATCTCTAAGAAGGAGGCCCCTTTGTGTGCATGTGCAGAAAGCAGCATGGCTTGTAAATGTTTGGGGTTTCTATCCATAGTGCGCGCAACAAATGTGGCATCGGCTCCCAATGCCAAAGCAGCCGGATTAAAGGGATGGTCAATGCTTCCTAAGGGAGTACTCTTGGTAATTTTTTTCTCCTCTGAAGTAGGAGAGTACTGCCCTTTGGTTAATCCATAAATCTGGTTATTGAACAACAGTATGTTTACATCAAAATTTCTACGAAGCAAATGAATGGTATGATTGCCTCCTATACTCAAGCTATCACCATCGCCTGTAATCACCCAAACACTTAATTCAGGTCGGCTGGCTTTTAGTCCACTGGCTATTGCCGTTGCACGACCATGAATAGAATGCATCCCAAACGTATTCATGTAATACGGAAAACGACTGCTGCACCCAATGCCAGATATAAATACAATGTTTTCCCGAGGAATGCCTAATGTGGGCATCACTTTCTGAACCTGTGCAAGAATAGAATAGTCTCCACAACCTGGACACCAACGAACTTCTTGATCAGAAGTAAAATCCTTAGATGTAAGAGGGGCGGAAGTAGTTGCTTGGCTCATACTAATGTATTAACTGCAAAATTAATGAAACTCAGAAACAGTAGTGCCCCTGCTCTAATATCTGATCCGCAATTTGTCTGCGAGCTGCCTTGGTGTTGAAGGGATCTGCCTTGGTAAATCGCTTCAAACCAAGCAAAATCATTCGTCCCTCCTCCCCTTCTGCAAATCCATTGATGGCATCTTTTCCGCATTTATTTACTCGATCAGCAGCATCGTATAAATAAGTACGAAGGATATTCAGTTGCCCTGATACAGCAGCCTCACCCTTCAATTCAACCAGCTTCATCACACGTAACAACGTGCTTTCTGCATGGAAGACTTCAATTGCCATATCTGCCAGGTTCATCAGTATCTCTTGCTCTTTTTCAATTTTCATCATTAACTTCTGTACTGCCGCACCCGCTGTCATCAGAATTGCTTTCTTAAGATTGGCTATTAATTTTTTTTCAACTGCAAAAGGTAATTCTTCGGCAGCACCAAAATCAGGGATACTCATTAACTCTTTTTGAACAGCCATCGCTGGTCCCATCAAATCCAAACGCCCGCCCATGGCTCTTTTAAGTACCATGTCTAATGCTAACAAGCGATTGATCTCATTGGTACCCTCATAAATTCGATTGATTCGACTATCCCGATAAGCTCTTGAAATAGCATACTCTGCACTATATCCATTTCCACCATGGATTTGCACTCCTTCGTCAACAGCAAAATCCAACAACTCGCTTCCATAAACTTTTAATGCTGCACATTCTATAGCATACTCTTCGGCGCCCGCCAATAGGGCTTCAGCAAATGGTTTACCATTGGCCAGCAATTCCTGTTCTTTTTCATCAATCCATTTAGCCGTACGGTATAATGCAGATTCGGCTACATAGGTACGAATGGCCACTTCAGCAAGCTTATGCTTAATGGCACCAAAATTGGCAATGGGTTGTTTGAATTGTTCTCTTGTTTTTGCATATTCAATAGACTGATTCAAAGCCACTCTTGCACCCCCCAGTGTAGCTGCGCAAAGTTTTAATCGGCCAATATTGAGAATATTGAATGCAATTTTGTGTCCCTTTCCTAGTTCGCCCAGCATATTTTCCACTGGAATTTTACAATCCTGAAAATATAATTGAACGGTGGACGAACCTTTGATTCCCATTTTTTGCTCCTCTACTCCCTGCGTAAATCCAGGTGTTCCTCTCTCTACAATAAAAGCAGTAAACTTATCTCCATCTACTTTTGCAAAAATGGTGTAGACATGCGCAAAGCCGCCGTTTGTGATCCAGCACTTTTGTCCGTTTAAAATATACTGCTTGCCATCAGCACTCAAGGTTGCCGTAGTTTTTGCACCCAACGCATCACTACCACTATTGGGTTCTGTAAGTCCATAAGCGCCTGCCCATTCTCCACTTACCAGTTTTGGCAAATAGGTTGATTTTTGTTGTTCGGTACCAAAATAAAGTATGGGCAAGGTTCCAATTCCGGTGTGTGCCGCTATAGCAACTGAGTAAGAATTTCCAGGGCCCAGGTATTCATTGACAATAGTAGAGGTTACAAAGTCTTTTCCTAATCCTCCATATTCTTCTGGTATAGAAGTTGAAAGTAATCCTAACTCTCCTGTTTTTTGTACCAGAGAAGGCATTAGTCCTTGCTCTAACGAATCAATGCGTTCAACAATTGGGAACACTTCTGTTTCCAAAAATTGCGTGCACATTGACCGAATCATCTGTTGCTCTTCCGTAAATTCCTCCGGAATAAATGTTTCGGCAGGAAGAGATTCTTTAATCAACCATTCACCGCCTTTTAAACTTTGTTTGTTAATTGTTGCTATTGACACAAGTATTTATTTAAGTGAGTTTAGTTAGATTATCATAAACAACTTGGAGCGTTTGTTTGCATATTTCTATCTTATCTGCAGGCACGCCACGTAATGCTTCCATTAAAGTTTGATCGGCCAACTTAAGTGTCTGTTCCTGCAATTGCTGTCCGTCTTTGGTTAAATAAATCAGGTTAACTCGTCTGTCATTGGCAGCTGCAACTCTTTTTACTAATCCTGTTTTTTCCATATTGTCAACCAAACGGGTAATGCTGGGTTTATCTCTAAAGCTTGCCTTACAAAGCTCTTGTTGACTAATTCCATCTTTTTTCCAAAGATGATAGAGCACACTCCATTGTTCTATACTCAGATTGAGTCCTGCTCCATTGAATTTTTTTTGCAGCCGACGTGCAATGGCGGTAGAGGCAATGCCGGTGATAAAGCTGTATAACTCTCCGCGTTTGAGTTGGTTGTTTAGCATATGGTTGTTTAAGCAACCATCAAATTTACACTATTTGCTTCACTTACCAATTAAAAAAGATTAAGCCGGGGCGTGGACAGGCATTGGTAGATTTGTGTCATGCTGCTTTTCGGACTTTTAACTCTGGCTACTTTACTTTATGGTGGGCTGATCTATTATTTTAAGTGGGGCTGGGAATCAATCCCCGAAGAGCCTCATCCCCCATTTCAGCATAAGGAATGGCCAAGTGTAGCCATTATTATCCCGGCCCGTAATGAAGAACAAAATATCGGCAATTTATTGCAAGCCCTGGCTGCGCAATCGTATCCGTTAAACAAAATGGAAGTGTTGGTTATTGACGACCATTCCACCGATAGAACCATTGAAATTGTAGGTCAATTTCCTTTTGCAAAACCCATTTTATTGGAAGAAGAAGGGATTATAGCTTATAAAAAAAAGGCCTTAGAAAAGGGTATTGCCAACACCAGTGCAGAATGGGTTTTATGCACTGATGCAGACTGTGTTCCAACAAAGGACTGGGTTTTGATTATGATGAACAGTCTACTTGCCAATCAGGCCAGGTTTTTAGCCGCCCCGGTTTACTTGAAAAACAATGGCAGTTTACTAGGTCGGTTTCAAACCCTTGACTTTCTGGTTTTACAAGGGATTACCGGGGCCGGGCTCCAACTGCGTTTGCTTTATATGGCCAATGGAGCCAATTTGGGATACCCCCGATCTGTGTTTGAAGCAGTTAAAGGTTATGAGGGTAATGAAAAGCTGGCCTCTGGCGATGATTTTTTTCTCTTACATAAAATTAAAAAGCAGTGGCCCTCTCAAATTTACTTTCTGAAAAATAGGCAAGCCATCATGCAAACAGCAGCAATGCCCAACTGGACCTCTTTTTTACAACAACGAATTCGCTGGGCCAGCAAATCGCCCTATTACTCAGATTTGATGTTAAAAATAATATTGGTCAGCGTATGGGTTTTCAATGCACTGCTAACCATCGGTTCATTGCTTACGCTACTAAACCCCAATTACGGAATGTTGTTTCTTTTTGTTTGGTTTTGTAAAACCATTGTAGAATGGCCTTTTGTAAAAAGTGTAGCTGGATTTTTCAATCATCAAATTCAGTGGTTGGAATTTTTTCTGTTTCAGCCATTGCATGTTTTATATATTACCGGAACCGGATTGTTAGGACTGCAGAGTTCTTACGAATGGAAAGGCAGAAGAATCCACTGATCAATCTCCTTCTAAATAAATAATACAAATGATTTAGTTTTGACGCGCTAACCTGTAAATATGCCCGTTTTTCGTGCGCCCGTAATCATTTTATTGAATTTGCTCCTGACCTGGTCAATTACTCATGCCCAGGATGCCACTATTCGAAAGCTACAAGTAGAATCGCTACGTCCTGTTAAAAAATATGTACCGGATTCGTTGATTAAAAAGTGGAAATCGGGAGGAAATTACACGTTGACCGCCGGGCAAGGTAGTTTAAGCAATTGGGCAGCAGGAGGGGATCAATTTTCCTTTACGCTAAACACTATACTCCAACTTTTCTCCTACTATCGAAATGGGCGTAATAGATGGGATAACACCTTAGATATTTTCTTTGGCTACATCCATACCACTTCATTGGGCAGTCGGAAAAACGATGATCGTTTTGACTTGATATCTAAATATGGTTATTCCTTGAACAACAAATTAAATTTGGCCACACTCTTTAATGTGCGCTCACAATTTATTCAAGGATATACCTATCCTAATAATGTAAAAACATTTGCCTCCCACTTTATGTCGCCGGGCTACATTATTTTTAGTCAAGGCCTGGATTTCAGGCGCAATAAACAATTTTCAATTTTCTTTTCCCCTTTTACAGCTCGCTGGGTTATTGTAACCAACAATCTTTTGTCCAATCGCGGAGAATATGGAGTAAAACCTGGCACTAAAAGCATTGGACAGTTTGGCGCCTTTGGAACTTTTACGCTAGAAAAGAATTTTAATAAAAAAGTGTTGTATAAAAGCAGAGTCGACTTATTTTCTAATTATCAGCGTAAGCCACAAAATATTGACTTATTCGTAACTAATGTATTGACCACTAAAATTGGAAAAAATTTGGCGCTCAGTTGGAACGTAGATTTTATTTACGATGACGATGTGCGGTTATTTGGAGCTAACAAAACTTCTCCGGGATTACAGGCAAAATCAATTATGGGTTTTGGCTTGCAAGTAAAATTTTAACATGGGTCAAAAAAAACTGATTCGCTTTGCAGAGTTGAAATCATTTCAAAATGTGTTGGAGTTTCCTAAAGACGCTTCAGGAAATTGGTCAACAATTTTTGAAAACAACAACCCCATTACGCTTGAGCTTGCCTGTGGGAAAGGAGAATATGCCCTGGGTTTGGGCGAATTGTTTCCTGATAGAAACTTTATTGGTGTAGATATTAAAGGAAATAGAATTTGGGTTGGAGCTCGTAAAGCTTTGCAACAATCTTTATCCAATGTTCGATTTCTTCGTGCACAAATAGAGCGGCTTGCTGATTTTTTTGCTCCTCAAGAGGTGAATGAAATTTGGATCACCTTCCCTGACCCACAACTTCGTTTTTCAAAAGCAAAAAAAAGACTAACACATCCACGATTTCTTCGTCTTTATCAAAAAATTCTTGTTCCTGGAGGACTAATTCATTTAAAAACAGATAGTCCGGCTCTTTATTCTTTTACCTGCTTAGTTGCGGAACACTACCAATGTAACATTCATGCCAAATCAGAAGATGTGTATGGACAAGAAATAGTGCCTCCCAGCTTATCTATCAAAACGCATTATGAGTCGTTGGATATTGCCGGAAGCAATCGAATTTATTATTGCTCGTTTTCATTGCCCGCCTCATTAGGAACTGAGATTACCGATCAATCCTTTAAAGATAAATTAGCGCAACATGAAGGGCTCTAAACATAAACAATCATTAAATAAAATCTTACCCTCTGGTAAGCCTGAAAATGATTTCTTTAATCAGGTATGGGAGCTGGTACGGCAAATTCCAAAGGGTCGAGTTACTTCTTATGGGGCCATTGCTGCTGCACTAGGCGCTAAGTCAGGAGCCAGAATGGTTGGATGGGCAATGAATAGCAGTTTTGGACAAAACCCTGTGGTGCCCGCTCACCGAGTGGTGAACAGAATGGGACAATTGACTGGGAAAATTCACTTCCCCACCCCTACTCAAATGCAAGAACAGCTTGAAAAAGAAAACATCAAGGTAATCAACGATCAGATCGTCAACTTTGAAAAACACTTTTGGGATCCGCTTAAGGAACTATAGCTCACTGATAGTAAGGGCTAATTAAACAGTACACTAACACGCCCGTTACGGCTACATAAAACCAAAATGGCCAAGTTATTTTAGCTAATTTTTTATGTGACTCCCATTCGCCGGTCAGTGCGCGATAAGCCGTGAATAATATAAACGGCAGGATTAACCCAGCCAAGGGAATATGTGTAAAGAGAATAATGTAGTAAAGGATTTTTATGGTGCCGCTTCCTCCAAAACTAGTTTCGCCGGCTAACAAATGATGAGCAATATAGCTCAGCAAAAATACAACGGATAATAAAAGTGCCGCCATCATTACATTACGATGCAGAACATATTGCTTTCGTTTCACTGCCCATAAAGCAGTTAGTAATAGAATAGCAACCGTACCATTGATAAACGCATTTACAGTAGCAAAAACGTGCACATCAAACCCCAGGCCTAAGTTCAACTTTATTTTTCCTAATACTACTACTGCAGTAAAGACAATCAAGGAAAAAGCAATGATCAAACGACTGGCTAACTTATCGTTCTTTTGAAAAAAAGGTTGAAGCATAGGTTATGTATTGCTTTTTCTTAATATCACCATCAATAAAAACACCCCCAGGATAGCTAGTAAAAAAGAAATGGCCATCACCAGTAGTTTTCCTTCAAAAAAGCTTCTTCGATTGGGGTTTTTTTCCATAGTAAGCAAAATGATATCTCGCTGCAATCGAGATAAGTCTTCGGGGTCTAAGCCACTATAGTAGCCGCGCACTTGACGGTTTACGTCAATCAATACAAACTTATCGCTATGAATAAAGTTTGTGTCAACATTTTCTCCGTCTTGCAGACCTAACTTCATCTCATTTAGCGCCAAGGAATAAATCTGTTTTTTATCTCCGGTTAATAACCACCAAGTTTCAGGATTGATCTGAAATCGATTAGCCCAATACTGCAGGCGGGCAAGACTATCCCTCTCCGGGTCTATACTAAATGAAAGAAAATGAATATCCCGGTTGGTACGATCGCCTACTCTCTTTCCGTTATGAATAGTTTCTGACAGCCGTTTCATGTTCTGCGTCATGCCAGGACAAATGGTAGGGCAGCGAGTAAAAAAGAAGTCAGCGACAATAATTTTTCCTTGAAGCTCCTGCCAGCCCACTTTGTTTCCTAACTGATTTTGAAGTGAAAAGTCGGCTAAGCGATGCCAGGTGGTGTCTGTTACCTTCTTCCCGCGTTTTGTGGTTTGATAAATTGAATCTGGAAAGTAATGTCGAGGCAGTATGATAGCATCACGACTGTTTACCTCTACGATCCAATAAGAAAGTAGTGGAACAATCAGCGCTATCAATATTCCATATAACGCAGTTTTATTCAGGCCTAGTGTTTAGCGGGTGTTACCGATGTCTCCTTGTAATGCGCATCGTATTTATTGCGCAGGTTCTTGTAGGAGTTGCCATCCCAGATAAAAGCAGTAATAAACCAAATAAATAGCAGCAAGGGCACCACTATGGTCATGATCACATTGCGAATTTCATCGCCTAAGTGCATAAAAACAGAAACGATATAATACGCTTTGGCCAAGGTCAGGATACAAACCATTCCTTTGAACATCAACACCAATAATTCATTGGGTGCCTCCCCTTTGTGAATGTTGTAAATGGTTAACCCGATTATTAATTCAACGACGGTTATTACAGAAAGCAGAATGGTAGTATTCTTTACTTTCTTTTTAAACGTTGCATCGTCGGTATGATGATGAATGGTTACTTCTTCAAATGCAGGATGTTGCATATCAATTCAATTTCGGTTGTTAAAATTCGTTTAGATCAAATAAAAACATAGGAATACAAATACCCATACCAGGTCCACAAAGTGCCAATATAATCCGGCTTTTTCAATCATGAGGTAATGACCACGACGCGCAAACACATCTTTTTGTGTCATGAGCAACATGATGATATTAATAATTACGCCGGAGAAAACGTGGAAACCATGAAATCCTGTAATGCCAAAGAAGTAACCACCAAAAGCTACGGGACCATTTTCACGTATATGTAAACCTTCTACATCAATGGCTTTAATTAGTTCGGCATTAGGGAGGGATGCAAAATTGGTATGCGCTGTTCCTGCATGTTCATGTCCACCCATTTCCGCTAAACGGATCAACATTTCACGAGGGGTGTTTTGAATAGCTGTAGCAATATCTGCTTGAGCAGCTAATCTGCCCCAAGGGTTGATGCGTGTAGTTTGCCCAACGATATCCAGCTGGCCGTTTACCAACACTGCATGTTCGCCTGTAATCAAGTGGTGCCACTCCCAAGCCTGACAACCCAAGAAGGCGGCTCCTCCAACAATTGTCCAGAATAACCATTTGACCACCCCTTGTTTATCGTTGTTATGTCCTGCATGTACCGCCAATACCATGGTAACAGAGGAAATGATCAGGATAAATGTCATAACGCTCACAAAAGCCAAAGGCAAGTTTGCATGGCCTGCTCCTGGAAAAGCGTTAAAAACTACGCTAGGGTCAGGCCAAAAATTTTGACTGAAACGAATGGAGCCGTAGGAGATCAGGAAGGCGCCAAATGTAAAGGCGTCACTCATAAGAAAATACCACATCATGAGTTTTCCATACTCCATGTTAAAGGGGCTTTTACCTCCCGTCCACCATTTTGTTTGTTGCACAGTTGCAGTTGTTGCCATATCTCGAAATTAAACGTTATGTTTTAATCATCTGTTCAGCGCTGACCAAATACCAAGAAAAATATTAACAAGTAGATCCATAATAAATCTACAAAATGCCAATACGTTACGGCAATTTCAGTCGGAACTGAGCTATAAATTTTTACCTTTTCTACAAAAGTTTTTGTTACCAATACCAACAAGGCCAGGATACCCCCTGCTACATGTAGGGCATGAAAACCAAAAATCACATATAGGAACTGACCTGCGCCAGACCCCTTAAAAGTGACTTGCTGTTCCCAAAGTTTTTCAAAACCCACCCATTGCAAACCAATAAATGCAACCCCTAATAACAGCGTTGCAATCATTAGCAATCGGTAACCCGCAATGTTTCTTTCTTTGAAAGAACGCAAGGCCAGGAAAATAGTGCCACTACTTAATAAAATCACAACAGTAGAAGTCCAAAATACCGAGGGCAATGTAACCGGCTTCCAACCTGTTTGGTTGCTCTTTACAATAAATGCACTGGTCAATCCGGCAAACATCATGACCAGACTGCCCATGGCCACCCACAGTGTAAACTTGCTGGGGTGCATTTTTTTTGTAATAGCGTTATTCTCCATTTCAATTTTCTTGATCATGCCTGCACTGTTTTGCTCAACAACAGGGCCAGCAAAATCAGTGGCAAGTACATGTAGCTTCCAAACATAACAGCACGTGCAGCTTTAACCTCCATCGTTTGATAAAGACGAACCGATCGTGCTATCATAAACAGATTGGCAAAAATGACCACTGCAACACTAATTTTTCCAGCCATGCCTTGATAAGTAGACATTCCGGTAAAAAAGGGCAACAGCGTCACGGGTACCAATAACAACGAATAAAGAACTGTTTGCAGGGCGGTAAATCGCGTAGGGCCTTGTTCGGATGGAAGTAGTTTGAACCCCACTGAACTGTAGTCCTTATGCGCCACCCAGGCAATAGCCCAAAAATGGGGAAATTGCCAAAAGAACTGAAAGGCAAACAACACCCAGCCCCCCAACGAAAACTGATCATCACCGGCTACCCAACCAATCAAACAAGGCAATGCTCCAGGAACTGCGCCCATTAATACTGCTATAGAATTGATTTTTTTTAGCGGTGTATAAATGAACGCATAGAGAAACAAACTGAATGCCCCTAGCGATGCAGCCATCCAATTGAACCAGTACCCTAGTAGTACAACGCCAATGATTCCGGTAACGATTGCAAAAAACCAACCCTCGCCCGGAGTCATACGACCTGCAGCTACAGGTCGTTGAGCGGTTCTTTTCATCTTTGCATCTGTGTCACGCTCCACCACCTGGTTAATTGCATTGGCACTGCCTGTAATAAGTCCCCCACTTACAAAGAGCAAGAGTATCATCAGCCAGTTGTATTCAACCACCTTGGGCGCCAGCAAGTAAGCAATGATACTGCTGAACACCACCATGATACTCAGCGAAGGCTTCATCAACATCAAATAATCTTTCACTTTCATCGGCGCCTCCGCATTTCAAACAATTTCAATCAACCATTGTAAAGCTTTACAGCTTATCTCAATGTTTGCTTTCGCTCGCACCTACAGGTTCGGTTTGAGGAATAAACTCACGTCCATCCTTTCCGTAATCATAAGGCCAACGGTGAACTTCGGGAATATCTCCCTCCCAGTTACCATGTCCAGGATTGATGGGTGTAGTCCACTCGAGTGTGTTTGCACCCCATGGATTTGCAGTTCGTACTTTTCTTCCTTTATAGATTGAGTAAAAGAAATTAATGATAAAAATAAATTGTGCAACAAAAACAATCATAGAAACTACGGTGATGAACTTATCCAATTCGCCAAACTGATTGAAATTTACCCAACCACTCTTATCCAAATAACGACGTGGCACACCCGCAAGTCCTTGATAGTGCATGGGCCAGAAAGTTAAATACGCACCCACAATGGTAACCCAGAAATGGATATACCCCAATGTATTGTTCAGGTAGCGTCCATACATTTTGGGGAACCAATGATAAACGCCCGCAAGCATACCAAACATGGAGGCCACACCCATTACTATATGGAAGTGGGCTACCACAAACATGGTATCGTGCAAATGAATATCAATAGTGGAGTTACCCAAGAAAATCCCTGTTAATCCTCCAGAGATAAACAAACTCACAAACCCAATTGCAAATAATGCAGCCGGAGTGAAGCGAATATTTCCTCTCCAAATTGTAGTTAGCCAGTTGAACACTTTAATAGCAGAGGGTACCGCAATCAATAGTGTTAATAAAACAAATACAGATCCCAGGAAAGGATTTAGTCCTGCTACAAACATATGGTGTGCCCAAACCAAGAAGGCAAGAATAGCAATGGCAAAAAGAGAACCTAACATGGCCATGTATCCAAAGATGGGCTTACGACTATTAACTGAAAGAATTTCAGAAACCATTCCCATAGCAGGCAACAAGATGATATAAACTTCCGGGTGACCCAGGAACCAGAACAAGTGCTGGTACAAAATAGCGCTACCTCCTTCGTTGGGGAGTATTTCGCCATTGATCACAATATCACTTAAATAAAAACTGGTGCCTAAGTTGCGATCAAACAAAAGCAGAATAGCACCGGAAAGCAATACCGGGAATGATAAAACGCCCAATACTGCAGTAAAAAACATTGCCCAAATCGGTAATGGCAAACGCGTCATGCTCATTCCTTTGGTGCGCATGTTGAGGATGGTGGTGATATAGTTTAATCCCCCGAGTAGTGAGGATATTATAAAGAGTGCCATGCTGATCAACCATAGATCAGTTCCGATTTTCTGTCCATCGCCTGCCTGACGCAATGCACTTAGTGGAGGGTACATGGTCCACCCACTTGAAGCAGGGCCTGTTTGAACAAAAATGGAAGACGCCATAACAATACCTGCTATAAAAAAGAACCAATAAGAAAGCATATTCAAAAATGGAGACGCCATATCGCGTGCACCAATTTGAAGAGGAATAAGAATATTTGCGAAAGTTCCGCTGAGTCCGGCCGTTAATACAAAGAATACCAGAATGGTTCCGTGCATAGTAACCAGGCTATAATAAAATTCAGGTTGAATCTGCCCTCCTTTAGCCCACTTACCAAAAAACGTTTCTAAAATAGGAAAGGTGGTGTCCGGATAACCCAGTTGCAAACGAAATATTACGGAGAATAATCCACCAATAACCGCCCAAACAATACCTGTGATCAGAAATTGTTTGCCGATTGTTTTGTGGTCCATACTGAAGATGTACTTCGAAATGAAGGACTGTTGATGGTGGCCATGCTCCTCATGATGGGTTGTTGCATGCTTAGCATCAGCTATGTGTACTGTTGTTGTTTCGCTCATGACTCTTCTGTTTTTTCGAATACAAAAAAATAATTACCTAATGATAGCACCGGTCAAGGGGGCTGCATCTGTGTTTTCCATTTGTCGGGCAGGATCCTTATCAGGATTTGCTACCAGGTATTGCGGCGTTTTAGAAGCTACCCAGGCATCAAACTCCTCCTGTGTTTCTACTACAATGGTTCCGCGCATACTCCAGTGGCCCTTTCCACACATTTGATCACAAGAAATTTCATATACAAAATCAGGATTCCCTGTTTTTTCTTTCATTTCTTTAGTGGTGAACTTGGGAGTGAACCACATAGTAGTTGGCGTGCCGGGTACGGCATCCGTCTTCAATCTAAAATGAACTAACCCCACGCTGTGAATCACATCCTTAGCACCAATAACCAATTGAACGGGCTTCCCCACAACCAGATGCATTTCCTGTTCTACGAAAACATCATCGTGATTAGCAGGATCTTCCCATAACTGGCCAACCGGATTATTATTGGCCGGGTTTATTTTTTTAAAATACTTCTTTCCTAAAATACCATCCGCTCCAGGATAGCGAAACTCCCAACCATACTGCTTCCCTACCACTTCCACCACCATGGCATCCCTGGGAGCAGGTCCAGTGATCTTGAACCAATAAAAAATACCAAATCCAACCAACACGGAAAGTGTAATAGCAGGAATCACGGTCCAAATCAACTCAAGTGTATTGTTGTGTGGGTAGTAAAAAGCTTTGCGATTATCTGATTCCTGGTATTTATAGGCAAACCAAAATAGGGCAATCTGTGTAACCACAAAAACCACAAAAGTGATCCCCAGTGTAACGTATAGCATGCGATCCACCAATACGCCATGATTAGAAGCAGGTTCTCCTAAGATTTTATCTTTAAATAATTCGTTGCAGTAATAAACGCCAATCAATCCTATTGCCAGAAAAGCCAGTAATAAAAAGGCATTGATCTTGTTGCTTTGTTTACGTGCATTTTCGTATCCACGAATCATGGCCACATACTCACTGGCCTTCGCGATCTGGAAAATAACTACCAGAAAGAGAACAAGAATGGCGGAGATAAGTAATGTCTGCATAATTTATCTATCAGCTTTTAAGTTCAGTTTTCAAATTGAATTCACGATCAATAATCAAAATCAGGTATGATGTATCAAACTTTCTTTTAAAAATGGATGATTTCGGGCTAATAATGGTGCTTTTGCCAATGCACGACCAGTAAAATACATGATCAATCCCACAAACCCTAGTGCCACGCCTAGGTCGTATATAATATTGGGAACCTTGTCAGGCGAAACAGCCGGAAATACCATTTGATAAAAATCCAACCAGTGTCCGAAAATAATCACCAACGCCATGAAAGTGATTGTGCCATAGTTACGCTTTGCGCTACGGCGCATCAAAACCAAAAGCGGTGCAATAAAGTTGATGAGGAACATCATCCAGAAAATTCCTTTGTATATGCCATGTGCCCTTGGCTGAAAATAAATAGTCTCTTCAGGTATGTTTGCGTACCAGATCAACATGAACTGAGAAAACCAGAGATAAGTCCAGAACACAGAAAAGGCAAACATGAATTTTCCCAGATCATGAATGTGTTCATCATTGGTGTATTCCAGGTATCCATTGTTTTTCAAGAAAACAACAAACAGCGCAATAAGTGCAACGCCAGATACAAAAGTGCTGGCAAAAGTGTACCAGCTATACATGGTGCTGTACCAGTGTGCATCGATGCTCATCAACCAAAGCCAAGGTAAAGAGGACATTACGGTCAGAGCGAATACCACTAAATAAAGTGCCGCCCAAACAGTATTGGTGAAAATGTATTTTTTGCGTTCTTCCATAGTAGCTAATGGTTCGTTGTCGATACTACGAGACAACTGACGCATTTTCCATCCAAGAACAGACCAAAGCAATACAGTTAAGATAGTTACTACGGCAAAGAAGGTTTTATTTAAGAAGCCTTTTTTATGACTGAGGATTGCATCATGCTTTACGTGTTCAGCATCCGTCCAATGATAAATAGTATGATTGTCTCCAAATACAATAGCCAGTAAAATAGCCGCACAAATCACCCCGATAACCGGAACTACCGCAGAAATTGCTTCCGGGACACGACGGAAAGACATTTGCCAGCCACCCCAAGCAAGGGTAGTAATGCACATAAAGAACATAGCCGCATTCACCACTAACAAAAAGTATACACTGTTTTGCAACAAGGAAGCCCAAAAGCGTGCCTGCTCATGAGGATCAGTACTGGAACCACTGGTCACCCAAAGACCAGTAATAGAAAGTACCCCAATCGCCATAAGCGTTAAAGCGACCGTGTTGAAATTTTTGGGAGCGGTGAAGGTTGAACGGATTGACATCTTGCTATTTTTAAAGGCAGGAATTTCGTTTAGTTTACTGCGGCCATTGCAGGGTTAGCTGCTTCGGCCTGTTTTGCTTTGATATAGGCAACAATTTCCCAGCATTGTTTAGTGCTTAACTGAGAACCATAGCCTCCCATTAGATTTTTACCATATTTGATTGAGTGAAACATAGTACCCTCCGCCATATTGGTTGCAATGGGATCGGTAACCAAATTACGAGGAGCGGCCGGATAGGGACCGTCGCCACCTTTCCAAAGAGGACCATTTCCGTCCAGTTTTGCACCATGACAAATGCCGCAATTAATTAAGTAGATGCGCTCCGTTTCTTTCATGTCAACAGCGGATGCATTCAATGGATTTTTTACTTCAGCAGAGCGTGCATAACCAACAGAATCGTTCTTAAATGGATAGGCGGCCATTGCACCACGAGCAACGGTTCCCTCAACAGGGCGAGCATTGTAGTGAATGCCGGCTTGCGTTAACGCCTCCGTAGAAGAGTAAGTTTCCAGCGCACGGCTGTAATACATATCCGGAACATAGATTTTCCCTGGATCTCTTCTTACTTCATTACATCCGGTTGCTGCCACTATCAGGCCAATCATAGAAGTAAGTATCAAAGCTTTTTTCATCATCAATTCGATTTGAATGATTGAATCTTATTATTATGCAAAACGCATTTTATCATTGGAATAATCCCCAAGCCACCATCCTGTTTCCTTTGTTTCCACTTTCACATCAGTAGCACCAGCTGCTTGTAAAAACTTTACCGCCTCTTCCTCGTTGGTTGCACTGGTGCACTCTATAGCCATAACAAAAGTGTCATCAGTAGAACGAGGACTAAAATGATCCTTCTTAACAAATGGTGCAAGCTCAGATAGCCAGCAAAAAGTAAGCACCATCCCCACAGCGGCAAACAATACCGTTAATTCAAAGATCACCGGTATCCAGGCAGGGAGTGAAAAATAGGGCTTTCCACCAAAGTTAATAGCCCAGTCAATAGTCAATGCCCAGGTAATAAATCCCACAGCCGTGGAAGTTCCGGTAATACCATAGATAAACCCTGCGGTATGCAAACTGGTATCCCGTAATCCCATTTCTTGATCCAAGCCGTGAATAGGAAAAGGAGTGAATACATCATGCAGTTTGTAACCAGCATGACGGACTTTTTTTACAGCAGGAAACAACACTGCTTCATCCGTAAAATTTCCAACAATAAATTTCTTTTTTGCCATATACTTTTAGTTGCGCGAATAATTAATGATGATCGTGCAAATGATGTTCGCCAAATTGAGCGACCGTATCTTCTTCTTCCTTGTTCATTTTACTCTTGTAATTTTTTCCACTACGCTTGAGAATATGCTTGATTTCCGCAATGGCAATTACAGGGAAGTATTTAGAGAAAAGAAAATAGCAGGTAAAGAAAAGCCCAAAGGTGCCAAGGTAAAATCCAACCTCCCAGATAGTAGGTACGTAATAGGTGCTCC